>QCFP01000003.1 GCA_003280185.1 Prochlorococcus sp. AG-363-L02 | reverse complement strand
TTCTCCATATTGAGCTTTTGGCTTGCAAGGTCCACTCCGTAATGACTGGTTTTGAACCATTTCCCACTTACGTTTACAGGCGATCCATGTGTTAAATGACCACCATGAGAGAGGTCCATACCCATTATTTTTTCACCTGGCTTAAGTAGGGCAAGAAAAACTGCAAAGTTTGCTTGGGCGCCACTATGAGGCTGAACATTCGCCCAATCGGCATTGAATAATTTTTTAGCCCGATCGATAGCTAATTTTTCGATCAAGTCAACATATTCACATCCTCCGTAGTAGCGCTTATTTGGCAGACCTTCTGCGTATTTGTTCGTAAGTACTGAGCCTTGTGCTTCCATTACAGATCGCGAAGCAAAATTTTCGCTCGCAATCATTTCAAGGTGTTGCTGTTGTCGGAAAAGTTCTTTTTCTATTAGGGATGCTATTTCCGGATCTGATTCGACCAAAGTTGAGTCGATTGTCTTTAGTGAATCAGCGTTCATGATTTTAGGTAGGTCTTGATGAGATCGTATTCAAGCGAAGGCTTTTTATTGCTAGATATTTCTTCTTTTTCAGCAATTGCTTGCTCTTTTTGATTTTTAGTCAACCCTTGATGAAATGTAAGGAACGCGCCTGGAGAGATTCGAACTCCCGACCCTCTGATCCGTAGTCAGATGCTCTAATCCGCTGAGCTACAGGCGCATGAAAGATTCAATAACAACCTATCAAGGGGACATTCGTCAACTATATGGAGGTATAAGCTCCAGAATCAAGTAGACGCGTTTTTTCAATGCCTATTAAATGGTATGGCACATCAGACAACAACAATCCGACTTATAAGCACTTTTCTCGGATTGTGAACTTCGTTCTTCACGCCATGGCTTTCTCTGCTTTGAACAGTGGGCTTTGGTTTTGGCAACAGATTCGGCATCCCTGGCCCCATCTAAGTTGGTTTAGTGAGTTTTGGCTCTTAGTTCTTTTTGCACATTTGGCTTTGGTGATTAGTCAACGTCCAGTTCAGACAAAGGATGAGAGTGAAAGTTCAGTTTGAACTTTTTCTGAGTAACAAAAATTTTCTACACAAGGCTTCTTATGAGTATTGACCAAGCCTATTTAAAGGACCTGGAAGCTTCTATTGCTGATCAGCTTTACATTCAGATTGCTAATTGGCACCTTTATTTAGGGGACGCAGGGGTTGCAAAATCACTGGCTATTGAGTGTTTGGTCCGCCTTGAGGATGGTCCAGAGCTTGCAGTTGAGAAGGCACTCGCTTCGGTACAAGTTTCCATAGCTGGCGGTAAAAGCCAACTATCACTAGGAGAATTAATACCTTCAAGTCAGGTTCATGATTTGATTGACCTTATTGCCCCCTTCTCTAGATAGGGTGCAGATAATTGTTGGAGACATGTGCTTTTAATTGAAGTCACCAATGCTAGAGATGTCGTTCGACGTCGGATAGGTCGCTTGGGCGAGCGGCTCATTGGGAAAGTCGTTGATGCTGAAGCACAGGTAGAGAAAGCTTTAATACAAGAAATGGAAACTGCTTTTCAAGAGTTTGGGATTGAAGCACGCATTGTCTCAACAAAAACCACAAAGCTGATAGGAAACAGGTGTGAGTTCTCTATTCGGGTTCGGGATGATCGCGATGTGAAGCTTAATGATGGGTCAGTCGATTCCTGATTTCTATCCTTATTTGTTCTACGGCTTGTATTTTTAATGAGCTGCCAATTAATCCAAAACAGACAATACTTGTGGCCGTAGAAATGATTACTTGTAGCAATAGTCCAATAGTTGTTTCAGGCCATGCGACAAAACTTTTAAGACTCCAGGCAATGAATCCAGACAAAAGCCCTGATAGAAATAGTTTGAGAGTGTTTTTACACCAAGTTTTAAGAGGTAAACCATTTAGCCGTATTTGTAATTTAACTATTAGTGCTGTACAGGTGAAAAGGTTTACCCCGGCTGTTGCAAGAACTAGTCCAATGGCACCAAAATTAAAGGGAAATTGATTTCCCCACGGAGTTGGTCCTCCTACAAATATCCAGTCTAAGAAAATATTTAATCCAATTCCAATTGCTGAAAAAAATAAAGGTGTTTTTGCATCTTCAAGGGAATAAAAGACTCTTACAAGTAAATCTCTCGCTAAGTATACGGGCATTCCTATTCCATAAGCAATTAGTAAGCTTGCGACTAAAGTTGTGGCATCTTTATCAAATGCACCACGTTGATAAACTAGGGCAACAATTGGTCCGGAAAGTGCAATAAAAATAGCCCCTAGAGAAAACATTGATGTAGTTGATAGCATGAGGCTTTGACTTACTCTTTCTTTAAGCTCAATAAATTTTTTTGTACCTGCAAGCTTTGAAAATGTTGGTAAAAGTGGTACTAATAATGCATTCGAAATCAAGCCTAAAGGTGTTTGAATTATGAATGTGGCATAGCTCAATCCAGCCGCTGCCCCAATAATTCCTGATGCGAAAAAGAGGTCTGTAAAAACATTTATTTGGAGCATCCCGGAAGAAAGAGTAGCTGGACCCATTACTTTCCAGACATCCATTACCCCAGGATATTTCCAATCCCAGGAGACTCTCATAGCATTAAACCCTTGGCTAATTAATCCTGGTAATTGAATTACCCATTGCAAAAGAGCACCTGCTAATGCAGCACAAGCAAGAACAATTCCTCCTTGAAGTGCAAATTGGTTAGACGCTATTTCCGAACCAAGTCGAATCCAAAGGAAGGCTACTCCAACAATTATTGCCAAGCTAGACATTAATGGTGAGATCGCGGGGATCCAAAATTGGTTAGTCGCATTAAGGGTCCCAAACCCAAGCCCTATCAAGCCTGCGAGAAATGCGATAGGAGACATTATTCGCAGTTGAATTACTGCGATTTCATGTAAATTAGTGCTTAGACCTGGACCTACAAGGTGAATTAATGGATCTGCAAAAACTAGTATTATTAGAGTGAAAAAGCCTAGTAATGTACTTACTAAAGTGTTTAATCTAGTAAGTATTTTTGGGCTTTCGTTTTTTGGCCTTTTGCTTAAAACGCTAACCATTGCGCTATGAAATGGCCCGTTGATGCCTCCAAGAATTACCAAAAGGAAGCCAGGAATAACATATGCATAATTAAAGGCCTCATAAGCAGCGCCTACGCCAAATGCAGCTGCAATGACAAGTTGTCTAGCCAATCCGCCAGCCTTGCTAAGCAGGGTCCCTAGAGTGACAATTAGAGATATTCGTTTAAGGGACTTTGCCATTCGCTAATCTTGTCCGCTTTAATTTACTTTTGCCAGATTTCATTAAGGAAGGACATGATCTCAATATTTTTTAAGTCCTAATGATTGGCAAGACCCTTATTACTTTCCCGCCCCTTGAAGAGGGGATTTTGCTTAGGCGATATAAGCGTTTCCTGGCTGATGTGGAATTAACGAATGGTGATGTTGTTACATCTCATTGCCCTAATACTGGTCCAATGAAAGGAATCCTTTGCAATGGTGGGAGAGTCAGGCTAAGGCATGCCCCTTCTCCTACTCGAAAGCTTGCTTGGACTTGGGAGCAAGCAGAAGTTTCTTCAAGTAATGGATCAAAGTGTTGGGTTGGAGTTAATACTCACTTGTCTAATTCGCTGGTTCGCTTTGCCATAGAAGCTGGATTGTTAGAACAAGAATTAGGTCCCATTTCTCAAATCCAAAAAGAAGTTCCATATGGCAAGGAGAAGAGGAGCCGTATTGATTTGCTTCTAAAACCTTTTGAATCTGCCAAGGATATTCGGCAGATTTATGTAGAGGTTAAAAACACGACATGGACTGAATCTTTAGTTGCTCTCTTCCCTGACACGGTTACAGAAAGAGGCCAAAAGCATTTAAGAGAGCTTGTTGATGTCTTGCCAGACTCACGAGCTGTTTTGCTTCCCTGCTTAAGCAGGATGGATGTTGAGTCTTTTGCTCCAGGAGATCTAGCCGATCCAGAATATGGAAAGCTTTTTCGAATTGCTTTAGCAGCAGGTGTAGAAGTGATACCTTGCTGCTTTGGTTTTTCTCGTGATCAGATCACTTGGGAAGGTAAACGTCCATATCTAAAAAAACAAACCGCTTGAAAGATATTTTTTCTTAGGTATTCTTTGTGTTGATTTTGGTAAGAAAAGATTAAATTCGGTATAAATCAATACTTGCCTAGTCTTGACTTGTGATCATATTTGTAGCCGTACCCTTTGAACTTAATTACTTTTATTAGGTTCAAAACTATTTATAGCGTTCAATTTCCGATGACGACAGCTCTGCATTCGCCCACTAGGCGACGCAACGGGCGTCTCCAGGAGGCAAGCCTTCTGGAGGGGCCAATGCTCCTTTTGAGAAGTATCCGGGGGATTGGCTCCCACCGTTCTCTGATGTGGCTGGCTTGTGTTCCACTAGCTTTTCTTGGTTTAGGTCTTTTCAATCTCTCGGCACATGCTTCTGATTTGCCTGAGTTGAATGCAGCATTTCTAGCGAACAACCTCTGGTTATTAGTTGCAACCATCCTTGTCATCTTTATGAATGCGGGATTCGCAATGGTTGAAGCAGGAATGTGTCGGCAAAAAAATGCAGTGAACATTTTGGCCAAAAACCTTTTTGTTTTTGCTCTTGCCGTAACGGCTTATTGGTTCGTGGGCTACTCAATCATGTATGGAGACCCTGTAGCAGCAGGTTGGCTTTATTTTAGTGGTTTGTTTTTTGATCCTTCAGTAACCCCTGAGTTGATTGGAGAAGCAGGCCTAGTCCCAACAGTTGACTTTCTTTTCCAAGCTGCTTTTGCAGGAACAGCAGCAACCATTGTTTCTGGATTGGTTGCCGAACGAGTCAAGTTTGGTGAGTTTGTTGTTTTTTCATTAGTTCTAACTGCTTTTATCTATCCGATTTCGGGTAGTTGGCAATGGAATGGTGGTTGGCTCAGTGAGGCAGGTTTTATTGATTTTGCTGGATCATCCATTGTTCACTCAGTAGGGGCTTGGGCAGGTTTAGTTGGTGCAATGCTTTTAGGCCCACGTATAGGTAAGTTTGTTAATGGGAAAGCACAGGCCATGCCTGGGCACAACATGGCGATTGCCACGCTGGGAGCCCTTGTTCTCTGGATCGGCTGGTATGGGTTCAACCCAGGATCACAGTTGGCAATGGATCAGTGGGTTCCTTATGTAGCAGTGACAACTACTCTTGCTGCTGCTGGAGGAGCAATTGGTGCAACCATTGTTTCAACTCTTACTTCTGGTAAGCCAGATTTGACAATGATCATCAATGGAATCCTTGCAGGCTTGGTAAGCATTACTGCTGGCTGTGCAAACTTAACTATGGGAGGTGCTTGGTTAGCTGGATTAATTGGTGGAGTTATCGTTGTTTTCTCTGTTTCTGCATTGGATTCATTTGGTATTGATGATCCCGTTGGAGCTTTCTCTGTTCACGGAGTCTGTGGAATCTGGGGAACATTAGTTATAGGTTTATGGGGCTATGACATCCAAGGTTCTGGTGCTGGTTTGGGTCTACTTACAGGTGGAGGCATAGGTCAACTTTGGATTCAGTTTGTTGGGTGTGTTGCATATGCACTCTGGACAGTGGTCACTTGTTGGGTTGCTTGGAAGGTGATCGGAAGCTTCTTTGGTGGTATTCGTGTCAACGAAGCAGAAGAGATCGCCGGCCTCGATATAGGTGAGCATGGAATGGAGGCATATCCGGACTTTGCTTCTTCAGGTAACTGAACTTTCATTTCATCAAAAAAGCCTGGCTTTACGCCAGGCTTTTTTGATGAAATGAAGAGAATAGAATTACTATGGAAACCCTATTGATGAAATAGAAATGGATACTCAAGCTTTTAAGCGTTCTTTGCACCATTCCGAGAGATATAACAGACGAGGGTTCGGGTCACCAGCTAAAAGAGCACAAGAACTAGAGAAGGCCTATCAGAGTAGCTTGATAACTTCAATTCGAGACAACGGATATTCCTTGAAGCATGGAAGATTGCAGGTGAAACTGGCTGAGGCCTTTGGCTTCTGTTGGGGAGTGGAAAGAGCTGTCGCAATGGCTTATGAAACTAGACGACATTATCCCAATGAGCGTATTTGGATTACTAATGAAATTATTCACAACCCTTCAGTAAATGATCACTTAAGGGGGATGAATGTTCGTTTTATTTCTGCAGAGGGAGGGGTGAAGGATTTTTCAGAAGTCAGTGACGGAGATGTTGTAATACTTCCTGCATTTGGTGCAACAGTGCAGGAAATGCAACTACTGCATGAGCGTGGTTGTCATATTATTGACACTACATGTCCTTGGGTCTCTAAGGTTTGGCATACCGTAGAAAAGCATAAGAAACATACTTTTACTTCCATTATTCATGGCAAGTTTAAGCATGAGGAAACCTTGGCAACTAGTTCTTTTGCAGGAACTTATCTTGTTGTTCTAGATCTTGATGAAGCTGAATATGTTGCTGAATATATTCTTGGTAGAGGAGATCGCGAAATGTTTATGCAGCGATTTGCTAAGGCTTGTTCTCCAGGGTTTGATCCAGATAGGGATCTTCAGCGTTTAGGCGTGGCGAATCAGACTACAATGTTGAAAAGCGAGACTGAGGAGATAGGGCGTTTATTCGAGAGAACAATGTTGTCTAAGTATGGACCTTCTTCTTTGAGTAACCATTTTCTAGCATTTAATACCATTTGTGATGCTACTGAAGAAAGACAAGATGCGATGTTTTCTTTGGTTGATGAGAAATTAGACCTTTTAGTAGTTATAGGAGGATTTAATTCATCTAATACAACTCACTTGCAGGAGATTGCAATTAGTCGTGGAATTAGATCGTTTCATATAGATACACCTGAGAGGATTGCTGATGAAAATAGCATTACTCATAAACCCCTTGGGAAGGAAATGGTTTGTGAACAGAACTTTCTCCCGGAAGGAGACATAAACGTTGGTATTACTTCAGGAGCCTCAACTCCTGATCGAGTTGTAGAGCATGTAATTCAAAAAATAATTTCTCTGAGCGAGAAGAGCTTTGGCTAGCAAATAAAGACAGAAAATATTATTTAGTGTTTAAAATGGTCTGCGGGGAAGCCCCTCCTCCTGTCAAGATAATTGGAAATGGATAGAAACTTTCAATATTTTTCGTGCCTGAAATTGAATTTGCTTCTCTAGTATGTCTTTGAAATATCTAATGAAGATGTCTGACGCCGAGTCTCCTAAGCCCCAAGAGCCAAATGTTGAGATTTCCCCCAAGCTCAACGCAGCTTCTGCTCCTCAAAGGGTTGAGGTTGTAGTTGATAACACCTCTTCGGATAATGCTGTAAATATCACGGGAGAGCTGGCAATTTTTGTGTTGAGAGTTCTAGTTAGTGTGATGATGGTGCATCACGGACTCGAAAAGTTTCAGGATCCTCAAGGCTTTTCTGAGTTTGTTGTTGGCAAATATTTTGGCTTCCTCCCTGGCGATCCAATTATTTGGACCTTTGCAGCAGCAGCCACCCAGTTGGTTTGCCCAATAGGTCTGGCAATAGGCTTTTTTGCAAGATTGTCTGCGCTTGGGCTGCTCTCGACCATGCTATTTGCAATTCCGTTTCATTTACTTGATACAGGTTTAGAAGGCTTCCCGTTGGCCGTTGTTGAGGGGCATAACTATGCTTTTGAATTATCTGCTGTTTATGCAGCTATATTTTTCTATTTTTTATGTGCAGGCCCTGGAAGGCTTTCTGCTGCAAGGAAGACTAATAAAATCACTTATTATCCTCAAAAGAAAGGGGCGACTAGATGAGTACTTGTTGCAGATTGATTAACTAAACTTAGCTCTCCTAGGCTTAAAAGCTGTAAAAATTTAGCATAAATTTATTGGTACTAAATTTGCTTATTTTGTCTCGTTAGTTGCTTTTAATGAAGGAAATGCCTGGTCCCAGTTGTAAGCATTGAAATTCCAAATTGATTGCAAGCACTTATAGAGTCCTTATCTCTAATGCTCCCTCCAGGTTGCACTATTGCTTCGATTCCATGTTGTGCTGCGAGATGAACTGTATCGTTAAAAGGAAAAAAACCATCGCTTGCAAGTACAGCTCCCTTTGCTTCTTCCCCAGCAGCTTCAATGGCTATTTTTGCAGAGCCAACTCTATTCATTTGCCCTGCGCCTATCCCAAGAGTTTTTCCTGCTTTTGCAATTAAGATTGCGTTTGAACGAACATGTTTAACAACATTCCAGGCAAACCTTAGGTCATCTTTTTGTTTTTCTGTTGGTTTCCTATCGGTTACAGTCTTCCATAAAGATGGATCACTTGCCTTATTATCTAACTCTTGAATTAATGCACCTCCTAGGATGCTTCTTATCTGTTGATTGTCTGAAGATATGATTGCTTTTTGGTTAAGCTCTAATAGGCGCAAGTTAGTTTTACTGGAAAGGATTTCGATAGCTTTTTGTGAGAATTTTGGTGCGACAACGCATTCAAGAAATAGTTTAGTAAGGTCTTTTGCCGTTGATTCATCAACTTCAGTATTAAGTGCAACTATTCCTCCAAATGCACTTACTGAGTCCGCACTTAGTGCTTTGCCAAAAGCTTCAAAAAGATCATTGCCAATACCAACACCACATGGATTGGTATGTTTGATAATTACGGCAGCTGGTTGCAGAGCTTGAGAAAGGGAACTATCTCCATATCCAAACTCTCGAACTGTAGAAAGAGCTGCATCAAGATCTAGAAGATTATTTGTACTTAGTTCTTTGCCTTGGAGTTGCTTAACTGCGCCCCAACCAGAAAGCTTTTCGCTATACCAAGAGGCCTTTTGATGAGGGTTTTCTCCATAGCGAAGTTTTTGTTTCAAAGGCCTTGCTTCCAGCCATGTTGATGGTTCCCCCTGAAATTTTTCTTTGAGCCAATTGCTTATCGCAACGTCATATGAGGCAGTGTGTTCAAAAGCTTCAAGAGCAAGTTTTAGGCGAAACTCTGTTGTGATATCTCCATTGTTTTCTTTAAGCTCTGCAAGAAATTCTTCGTATTGATTTGGGCTTGTAAGAACTGATACATGTAAATGGTTTTTTGCAGCTGCCCGAATCATTGCTGGCCCCCCGATGTCAATATTTTCAATTCCATCTAAAAAGTCAGATTCTGGATTTGCGATTGTTTCGGTAAATGGATAAAGATTCACCACTACTAAATCTATTAGAGAGATTTCCTGCTGCTTTATATCTGATTCATGTGATGGCTCGCCCCTTTTAGCAAGAATCCCTCCATGGATCCTGGGGTGTAAGGTTTTTACCCTGCCTTCGAGAATTTCTGGTGCACCTGTATATTCGGAAACTCTTAGGACATTTAAGCCTGCTTCTTCTAGTGCGTTTGCAGTACCACCGCTAGATAAAAGTTCGAATCCATGAACTTCGTGAAGGCTTTTTGCTAAATGCACTAAACCACTTTTGTTAGATACGCTCAATAATGCTGTTGGGGACATTCGATTCGATAGGGGTCTTCAAGGTTTGTTGGCCCAACCTAACTTTCAAACCTCCAAATATTTTGCTGTGATCGCAGATCTTTTTTGTAATAGTCCTGATGGAGCGACTCGTCGATTGGTCCTCTTACATGGTTGGGGCGCAGATGTTGATGATCTAATCCCCTTGGGAAAGAGCCTTTTGGAAGGAATACCCTTCCCTGTTGAATTGATAGCTCTAAGAGCACCTCAAAAACATCCAAGCGGATATGGACGTCAGTGGTATGGACTCTTCCCTCCAGATTGGGATGCTGTCCCTGAGGCTGTTAAGGAACTTTCGAGGCGTTTGTTGGATCTAGAGACCATCGAGATCTCGCTTTCTGAAACGATTTTACTTGGGTTCTCTCAAGGAGGTGCAATGGCAATTGCAACTGGTAGTAATTTGCCTCTTGCTGGAATAATTTCTTGTAGTGGTTACCCTCACCCAGGTTGGTCAGCTAAAACAACTATGCCTCCTGTGGTTGTTTTTCATGGTAAATCTGACGATGTAGTTCCACCCTCAGCCGCAGAGCTATTAATTGCTTCACTAGTTGCAAATCAAATTGCTAACAAGGCTTTTCTTTTTGATGGTGGGCATGGGATCCCGGATGAAATCAACCCTCAAATTCAGGAAGCAATTAAGAGTTTGTTTGTAGGTCGTCTCGGTTAAACAAAAGCATATTCGTATTCTTCAATCTCTTCCCAATCATCAGCTGTGAGCTCTAATCCTTCGAACATGTTTGCTTCACCTACTGAATCAACAATGTTCCTTAAAGCTGGGAAAAGGAAATGATTTTCCTCAGCATATTGGGCACTGAATAGACCTTTTTCACCCCAGAAATATCTATCTGTTGTGTGTTCGTTTCGACGAACATTAATTAATGCTGGTGATTTAAGACCTGCTTCAGCTATGTAACGTCTCGCAGCTGTGACAGGCTTATGTTCTCCTGTTTCAAGATGGTATGTAGGAACATGAGCTAAGACCCTTTGGCCAGCAAGTCTTCTTCGGCTAATCCGCTTCCGTTTTTTAGACATTTAATTTGCCCTCCTGTTTGGGGGAAAGAGATGTTTGATGGTTCTAGTGAAGGAGTTTCTTAAGGCTTGCCGGTCTGATGGTTGTTGCATCCAATGCAACGCCTTAAGATGCCACCAACTAGTTGGTGGATCAAGGACCTGCTTTAAGGCAAAGGATTAATCTTCCTCTGCTGTAGCTTTGATAGCACTTTTTGTGCAAGTTATGCCGCGAGGACGCTTTGCACGAACCTTACGAGCAAGGATTTCACTGGCCGATATGAACATCTTAATACTTTTTTCTGATTTTTCAACTTTTCTGGCCAACTTGATTTCTATCGGCGTTAAGGCCTAAATAATTTCTATGGAGCTTTCTGATCGGTTCCTGAATTTGGTGCAAAAGCAACTCAGCTCATTTCAAGCTGAGGAGCAGTTGTCGCATCTTGTCGTATATGTTGCACAAGCTACTCCTGGCCATTCTCCAAGCCTTGAGGCAATTGGGGAATGGCCTCTAAAAGGCAATGTTTTGTCACCCGTTGGTGAGGACCCGGACTTGCGTGAACCATCGCCTCATAGGAGATGGTATCCCTTGCAGGAAGGGCAGATACTGCTTGGCGTTTTAAGGGCTGAAAGCCTTCATTCTTCTCCCTTATGGCCTGACTCCTTGGATGAGAATCTTCAATCTACGGCAATGGTATTGGCTCATTGTTTGAGCCTTGAGGTGGAAAGGAACAAGCTTATTCAGGAGCTAAGCCAGCAACGACAACAAATAAGCTTGATAGTGCATCAGTTGCGAAACCCTTTGTCAGCACTACGAACATATGCTGAATTATTGTTAAGAAGATTAGGACCAGAAAACCGCAATCTCAATTTGGTACAAGGTTTGCTTACTGAGCAGGCCCAGTTGGATCAGTACATTTCTGGATTGGATTTAATAGGCTTTCAGGAGGCTGCAATAGCTCATGGGGATCAAGCACATTTGTTGTTGCCTCCAATACTCCCAGAAACTGTTACAGCAACTTTTCGCTCATTGTTAGTTCCTCTTGTCGATCGCGCATCTGCCACTGCAAATCTTCAAGGTCGTAGATGGCATGGCCCTTCTGATTGGCCAAGATGGACAGAACGTCCTTGCCCTCCTGGCAATGAGGCTCTGGCTGAAATAATTGCAAATCTTCTAGAAAATGCTTTTAGGTATAGCCCTTTAGGATGCGACCTAGGCCTAATGATTTTTGATAACGGATTAGTTGTTTGGGATCAGGGGAGTGAGATTCCAAAAGAAGAGAGGAAAAAGATATTCGAAAAAGGATTTAGAGGAAAAGCTAGTAAGAAATCAGCAGGTAGTGGACTTGGGCTTTCTTTAGCGAGGGAGATGGCTCAAAATATGGAGGGTAGTTTGGAATTGATAATTCCACCTCGGTTATTTCACGCAGATCTTCCAGCTGAGGGAAATGCTTTTGTAATTAAATTATTTTTAGAGTAAATCCCATAATTGTCAGAATTAATGTTTCCACAATGACTAATGATGCTCCATAGGAATCGCCAGAATGTCCACCTAATCTTCTTCCTAGATATTCTGGTATAGCAAAACTTAGGACTATTCCAAAGAAAATGGAGCTGAGAAGATATATTTGAAGCGGAAGCCCGATAGAAAAAAATATCATAGACATCAAGATGCAAATTAGAATTGATATGGCAGGTATGAAATCTTTTATGCCATTTCGGTTCTCTCTGTGAAAAAATGATGTGCCATTTGGTTGCAAATAAGGAAAAGATTGGATGGCCCATATAGGTGCACAGCGACCAAAAAATGAACTAATCGGTAAAGCAAAAATAGCCATTTCTCCCAGACTAATTAGCGAAGCGATTTGCATGAGGATAATGATTAATAAAGCTTGTATTCCGGTTGCGCCTATTCGGCTATCCTTCATTGCTTCTTTACAGCGTTTGGGGCCAGCACCTAACCCGTCAAAAGTATCCATGAGACCATCTATGTGTATGCCTCCTGTTAAAAATGCTCCAAACGCAACAACTATCAACGAGGAGGAAATGTATGACCATCCAAAATAATTTGAAAATATCCATAAGGCAGATTGAATGCTTCCTAAAATTATTCCTATTAATGGTGCAAAACGGGCAATGCTTTTGAAGCTTGGCTTTAGGCCTTTCGGGGCTGGAAGGATTGAATAAAAGATCCAAGCTCCTACAAGATCACTTAGCCAAGTTTGCATAATTTTGAAAGAATGTACTGATGAGTCTGCTTAGACCAAAGTTGGATCCTCGGGATCTTCGAATGGTTGGTGGCAGATTTTGAATTAAACCAGCTATTTGAATAGTGTTTGAATTTCAAGTCCAATCTCAATGTATTCATACCAGAGCGCGAGTTGGTTGTTTTTACACCCCGCATGGAGTTGTCAATACGCCAAGATTTATGCCCGTAGGCACTGCTGCCACTGTAAAGGGAGTTAGCTCGTCTCAATTGGCTGAAACTGGGGCGGAAATGGTTTTAGCAAATACTTTTCATTTACATCTTCAACCAGGGGAGGATGTGATTGCAGGAGCTGGGGGGATTCACAAATTTATGGGTTGGGATGGTCCAGTCCTTACCGATTCAGGTGGCTTTCAGGTTTTTAGTCTTTCCAAGCTAAATAGGGTTGACGATAGAGGAGTGATTTTTCGGAGCCCTCGTGATGGTTCGGAAATTGAGTTAACTCCAGAAAGAGCAATGGAAATTCAGGTTTCTCTTGGGGCGGATGTTGTTATGGCTTTTGACCAGTGCCCTCCATTTCCGGCTTCAGAGAAGGATGTCGAAGAGGCCTGTCGACGAACGCATCATTGGCTGGATAGATGTTCAAAAGTGCTTGATAATTCAGGTCAGGCTTTGTTTGGGATTGTGCAAGGAGGATGCTTTAAGACTTTGAGAGAGCAAAGCGCAAATTATATTTCTAGCTTTGATCTGCCAGGTATCGCTATTGGTGGAGTCAGTGTTGGTGAACCTGTTGAGCAGATTCATAGCATTGTTAGGTATTTGACACCTCTTTTACCTGTGGATCGACCTAGGTATCTCATGGGGATTGGAAGCTTGAGGGAAATCGCAATTGCTGTTGCAAATGGTGTCGATCTTTTTGATTGTGTTTTGCCGACTCGTCTTGGAAGGCATGGGACGGCTTTAGTCAGAGGAGAGAGATGGAATTTGCGAAATGCACGTTTCCGAAATGATCACAGACCTTTAGATGAAAGTTGTAGTTGCTTAGCTTGTACTAATCACACCAGGGCTTATTTGCATCACTTGATTCGAAGTGATGAGATTCTTGGATTAACACTTTTAAGCATTCACAACCTGTCTCACCTTCTTAGATTTACCAATGCAATGGGCAAGGCTATTAGGTCTGGATGTTTTGCAGAGGATTTCGCTCCGTGGAATAAGTCCTCCAGTGCTAGCCACACGTGGTAAGGTCGTTCAAAAGTCAACTATCTCTTTAGGAATGGCCGTCTTGACAATCGATTTGTTGGCCCAGCTGCCTGAGGCTTATCAGGCGTTTGCACCAACCGTAGACGTGTTACCACTCATCCCCATAGGCTTCTTCCTACTTGTTTTTGTTTGGCAGGCAGCTGTTGGGTTTAAGTAGACAGCATCAGTACTTTTGTATTGTTACTGACTTAAGACCCTGAGCGCAAACGCTGGTAGGGAAAGCATTCTTTTCCAGCGCCTAGGTTCCTTTATGAGCCTGTAGAGCCATTCGCCTTGGCTCTTCACCATCCATTTAGGGGCTCTTTTTTTTGCTCCTGCCCATACGTCAAAGCTGCCTCCAACACCAATCCAAAGTCCTGGAAGGCCTTGCCTTACTCTGCTTGACCAAATTTCTTGTGTTGGAGTGCCAAGTGCAATAAGGATCAAGTCGGATTCGGATTGTTTAAGTTCTTGTTCTACTTTTATCCAGTTTGTAATGGTTTGATATCCGTGAATTGCGAGAGATATTTTCAGTTTGGGCATTTCATCCAGGAGATTTTTGAGCAGTTTGCTCATGATCTCGGGCTCAGAACCAACTAAAGCAACTTTCCATTTATTTTGTTCCGCATAGCAAAGTAAAGATCTTGCTAGTTCGATCCCTGAGGTGGGAGGAACTTTGTGACCTTGTCGGCGTAGTGCCCAAGCAACGCCAGCTCCATCAGGGATTATCAGGTCTGATGACTTGATTGCGTTGCGAAATTCACTGTCACTTTTTGCTGAGATAATCATCTCGGCATTAATTGTGACTATCTGTCCCCCTCCTTTGCTATGGAGAAGAATTGATTCACTAAGAACATCTATACAAACATCAACAGGTAGGCCCAGAACGCTAGATCTTCTGCAATTGTTAGCGCCTTCAAAGGCCATGCTTTCTTTTTATTTAGAGTTTGTATGAGGGATTGGATTGAGAAGTATGCATATTTTTAAATTGATTCTGCTAAAGATACCCCTTTCCCTGGATTCTCAACTGCTTGTTCTATTAGATCTGCCAGTCTTAATGCTCGAGAAGCTTGAGCACCATCTACGGCAGGTATCTCTTTGCCTCTTACACACATGAGGAAATGTTCTAACTCTGCATAAAGAGGTTCTATTGAGGTTGTGCTTACTTCTTCAACAAATCCGTCATTTCGATAAACAAGCTCACCATGATCGGCTGAATATGATTCATGCGCTCGACGATGAATGTGCAGAGTGTGATTCAGAAAATCTGTCTCTACTAAGCTGCTTCGACAATGAGCACTCAAATTTCTGATTTTTCTGTGACTCATTTTGCTTGCTGTAAGACTTGCTACTACCCCATTACTGAATCCAAGTGTGGCATTCACATAATCCAGTGGTCCGGTTGAGCTTCTACCTCCTACAGCTGCTAAGCGAACGACTGGGGCGTTAGCGACTTCAAGTACCAAATCAAGATCATGGATCATTAGATCAAGTACTACAGAAACATCATTGGCCCTTTCTGCATGGGGACTATGACGGCGGGCTTCTAGAACGACAACTTCCTCGTTCGCAACTACTTTGACTAATTCACGAAATGCAGGGTTGAATCTTTCAATGTGGCCAACTTGTAAAAGTCTTTTTGCTTTATTAGATGCTGTTATAAGTGCTGCTGCCTCGTCTTGACTAGCAGCTATTGGTTTTTCAATAAGGACATGTTTCCCAGATTCCAAGCAGGCCATTCCTACTTGATGGTGAAGCAGTGTTGGGACTGCTACGCAAACTGCTTCTACTTCTTCAAGCAAGTCTTTGAAGTCTTTGAACCACTTACAACCAAATTGCTCTGTAGCTAAATGGCCTCGCGCTGAGTCTGGATCGGCGACACCAACAAGCTCGGCATCTTTGAGCAAGCTCAAGACCCTCACATGGTGCCAACCCATGTTCCCAATGCCAATCACTCCGACCTTTACAGGAACCATTAGTTAGTGCAGAGAAAGGTCATTGAGGCTGGAAGAAGTTTTTGCAATTAATTTTTAGCTGGATCGATACTTTGCAGAATAAGTCTGACTTGTTCAATACGAGGACCTTTCATCGAAGTAATTTCAAACTTTAAATTTGCATGGTTAAGAGATTCACCTACTGATGGTATGTGCTGAAGCTTCTCAAGGAGAAATCCAGCAAGAGTGTGATGATCATTTGCTTCTGGCAATTCCAAATTAAGTTGCCTGTTTAGTTCAATAATCTCAAGGTCACCGGCTAATAACCATTTATTTGGTTGCCCTTCTTCTTGCTGAAGATTCGACTGAATTTCGTGAGTTGAGTCAAGTTCTTCGCCTACGATTTCACCTGTGAGATCAGCTGCTGTAACAAGTCCTTCTGTCCCCCCATGTTCGTCTACAACAATGAGAAATGGTTTACCATTTTTCATTGTTGGCAATAATTCGGCCAAAGTGCAGGTTTCTAGGACTCGTGCTGCAGGCTGTAGGAATTTTTCTAGTGGTGAATCGGCCTGCATTTCTCCTCTGGAGATTGGTTCTGCAAGTTGTCTTAGATCAATTACACCTCGCACATCATCAAGTGATTCTCCAATGACAACAAAACGAGCGTGTTTAGTCTGATGAACATTTTTCATTAATTCTGAAAAACTAACTGTTACTGGAAGTGTGACCATGCCTGAACGTGGAACCATTACTTCTCTGACTTGTGTGTCATGCAAAGCAAAAACACCTTCCAAGATGTTTCGCTCATCAGGTCTTAAACCTGTGACTCCACCAGTCTCTATGAGAGTTTCTAGTTCTCCAGCAGATAGAGCAGGTACCAAAGCATCCCATTTCGCTGTTAGCCCCAATAGTCGAAGAAGTAGTGAGGCAATTGCTTCTAGAAGCGCAAGCAATGGTCCAAGTGCCCGCATAACTGCTTCTAGGAGAGGAGCTAAACGAAGTGCTGCAGATTCGGGGCGATTCAGTACTAATGCTTTCGGTAGTATTCCCGCCAGTAGTGTTGAGATAAGGACTAAGCCAACAAATAGCAAAATATCGAATATGCGATTAGGAAAATTGATGGAAGGCCACCACGCCTGAGACAATCCATTCCCTAGCCATCCAATGGCTATTAGAGAAAGGGTGCCTCCAAGCTGCCAGACCATTAATGCTCTTCTCAGACGACGTTGTAGTCGGTGAATCGACAATGCGCCTGGCTTCTTTTCTTCTATTAGACCTTGTACTCGACTTGGCCTTAGCCTCAATAAAGAAACTTCTCCAGCACCAAAGAACGCTGGAAGTGCAATTAAAATAATTAGTATTAGAACAATCATCTCAGAGGTTGAATGGGGGTCGCGAGGATCGAACTCGCCTTAGCTGAATTATGAGTTCAGTGCATTCACCAGATTGCTAGACCCCCGGAGAAATCAATTAATGGTTCACCCTTCAGATGATGATGTGAAGGTCACAATAGGTAATTAGAGAATGCTCTAGAAAGCAAACTAGTTCAACCATCAACAATGTACCAGTCCTTATGAGTGGTTCTTCCGTGTTTACTCAGTCCTGTCGTGAGGAGTTGCTTAGCTTGCTAGCAAAGGATGCATATCGTTTTGGCGATTTCACACTTTCTTCGGGGAGGAAGAGTCAACACTATGTGAACTGCAAGCCAGTAAGTCTTAGCGGAAGAGGCCTTTGTTTATTAAGTCTTTCCATTCTTTCTGAAGTTGAACTTGATTCCGTTGCTGTCGCAGGCTTGACCTTAGGAGCTGATCCCCTGGTCAGCGGGGTTGCTATGGCGGCGGCACAAAACAATCGTTCTCTTAATGCACTGATTGTTCGAAAAGAAGCTAAAGGGCATGGAACGGCCGATTGGTTAGAGGGCCCTTTGCCAGAAAAAGGAAGCAAAATTACCGTTTTGGAGGATGTTGTCACAACAGGTGGCTCGTCATTAAAGGCCGTAAAACAATTGCGAGAGGAGGGATACAAAGTCGAACGTGTTGTCACAATTGTCGATAGAGAAGAAGGTGGTAATGATGTAATGAATCAGTCTGGATTAGAACTTGTAAGTCTTTTTTTGTTGAAAGATGTTGCTAAGAAAGCAAAGGAAATAGCCCCATGAATTCTTCTTCAAATCTATTTTGGGATGAAACCTTCCCCTTCCTTGTTTTGAAAGGGCCTGGGAGTAAGGCTTTTTTGCATGGTCAAACTACTTCTGATATAAAAAATCTTTCCCATGATCAATTTTTAAGGACTTGTTGGCTTAATACGTTTGGAAGAGTAAAGGCCCTATTCGAAATCTCTATAGAAGATGATGGAGTTGGATTGCTTGTTCTTGCTGGCGATAGTGAGTCAGTATTTGATGGCCTCTCCAAGGTTATTTTCCCTGCTGACCAATTGGAAATCGCTTCCTTTTCGACAAAGAGAAGACTTCAGAAGATATCAGAGAAAACAGAATTTTTTTCAGATATCGTTTGGCTTGACCCAAAGGAAAGCCCAGAGAGTTTCCCACCAAATTATTGCTTTACCAGGAAAGATTTGGTTGAAATCTCTTTGATTCAACATGGATTTCCTAGGGGTTCAATGGAAATAAATGGTGATTTTAATCCGTTCGAATTAGGCCTGGCTGATTGGGTGAGTCTTGATAAAGGATGTTACTTAGGGCAGGAAGCAATATCGAAAATAATAAATAACTGCGCAATAAGGCAGCAACTAAGATATTGGGAGTCTTTTGAGGATATTGCTATTGGTGAAACCCTTTCCATACCCTCAGTAAATCCAGAAAACTCTTCAGAAGCACGGGCCGGGGTAATCACTTCTTCAGTAAAGATTGTCTCCGAGAAAAAGACTATTGGGTTGGCTTTAGTCAAACGAATGGCCTTATCTCATTCAACGCTTGCGATCTTTGGCGACACTAGAGAAGTGTCCTTGTCACTTCCTAAGGGGTTTACTTCGTTAAGAGCCGTTTAATTACTTTTAGGAAATCTTCTCAGCCTTGTCCTGGATTACTAGCCATTTAACGATCTCCCAGGTCGCAAGGTTGTCATCATGATTGTATTCAAAAATTTTATATAATATCTTTTGAGCTCTCCAATTGATTGGTTTAATTTTTCGGAATTGCCGCCACCAAAGAAGGACTCTTGCTCCTTCAGCTCGCTCGTTTCTCCAATGAAAACCAAGCCATCCAGCAACAGTTTTTAACCCATAGCTATTTATAGGCAATCGCCAATAAGCTTTAAGTCTTTTATGTACATCGATCATTCTCTTTTGGAGGTCTCTTATTTGTTTCTTAGATAAGCCATTTTTTTGGGCTATGCGGGTTAAGGTAACCTGCTCTGTCTCTCCATAGTGAAGGATCGGAAGCTTTGGGTATTTAGTTAGTTTCTGTTGGATTCGCTCCCAGCAAAAGGAAGATGATTTATCATCTAGGTTTGCAATTAGAAGTGGATGGTACTGTGCTTTATCTATATCCCAAGACCCATTATTATTTTTCATTATTCTAAGGAAACCATGTAAGAAATCCTCTTTTCGATCTGGATCAGATTCGATGTCATATATTAATACTCCCTTGGCACTAATTAATTCTGGAATTGATAGAGAATTTTTTAATCTTTCTGGATTGGCCCTGTATTGAACTTTTGCTTGTTTGATAAGCTCTTCGCCGACTTCTCCATGTTGCTTATTAAAAGAATTTAATTGACTAACTAAAGATTTTGGGTCTGCATTCGCTAGAGCTTCTAGGCTTCCTATACCAAGCTCTTTTAGAATTTCGCTTCGGGCCTTTCCTATCCCGCTTACTTCACTTAAATATCCCTCTTTGGCAGCTTGTGCGTTACATGTGTCTCTCCAAGAACATAGAGTACATTTTTTTCTGTCACTTGTTAGAGGAGGTGGATTTTGCTCTTCAAGTTCTTTTGAAAGCTTACAAATAATTTCATTTAATTGGTGCAGTAAAGATTTACTGAAAGGAACTTTCTCTATTTCGAGGCCCTTATTAGAAGTGCCTAAAACAAGTCCATGAGTTACAGCTGATTCTTGGAAAGGTTCAAGGAGTTGAGCTGTCATGGCTAATGAAAGCCGATGTTCTCTCGTTAGTCTTCGACCCTGTTTCGAGATTACGGGTCTGTAAGCAAAATGACCCCAACGGGATTCTCCTTTTGTTTTTTGGAGTAAGGCAGGGTGTACTTCTAATGAATTGCTTTCTTTATCCAAAGTCTTGATTCTTAGTCCAATTATCCCTTCCGCTCCTTCTCTTAATGCCCTAAGGCCTCGTTCGGGCTTCTTGATCAATAAAGCTTTGAAATGATCATGCTGTTGGTCAAGTTGCAAGCTTCGGTGGGGAGTCCAAACACGTTTCGTTGCATCTCCATGTCGATCTAGCCATGCTTTTCGTCGGCATCTCACCCAACTGCAAAGTAGGCGGTCTGTTAGTACTTTTGGTTGAGAAGGGGTGTAACCCATGCGTTGACCCTAAACCTCCTTCCAAAAA
The DNA here is from genome assembly GCA_003280185.1 of Prochlorococcus sp. AG-363-L02. The sequence goes on along the minus strand of QCFP01000003.1, from coordinate 27,311 downwards.
AGACTTGCTTTCACACTAGAGACGTCATGGCTTATGCATCATTGCCGCTATCTTCTTCGCCAATAGAGTTTGGCACTGATGGTTGGAGGGGGGTATTAGGAGTTGATATCACCATTGAAAGGCTTTTGGCAGTAGCGGCTGCATCTGCACAAGAGCTTGCCTATAGAGCTCCTTCCGGTTTAAAAAGTCGAAAGGTCTTGATAGGTTTTGACCGTAGATTTCTTGCTCCCGAGCTTGCTGAGGCTTCGGCTGCTGCAATTAGGGGTTCAGGTTTGGAGCCTCTTCTCGCTTCAACCCCGTTGACTACCCCGGCTTGTAGTTGGGCTGTTGTTCAACGTAAAGCATTGGGGGCCCTTGTTATTACAGCAAGTCATAACCCCCCTGAATGGCTTGGGATGAAGATTAAGGGACCTTTTGGTGGTTCTGTAGAGTCAGATTTCACTAAAGCAGTGGAAAAAAGGCTATTAGCCGGTGGGAAGATTATTCCTCTTGAGGGCATTACCAAGAGGTTTGATGGTCGAAAAGAGCATCTTGAGGGATTGCGCAGTAAGTTTGATATTTCAGGTATGGTTGAAGGACTCAATCAATTGGGCTTAAAGCTAATAATTGACCCAATGCATGGCGTTGCTGCTGGCTGTATTTCTGAAGTTTTTGGGGAAGAGAGATCAAACCTTATTCAAGAGATTCGTTCTCAACGCGATACTCTTTTTGGAGGTAACTCACCTGAGCCACTTCAAATTTACTTAAGTGAATTAATTTCGCGTGTTAAAGCCGCTAATGCTTCTGGCCAAAAAACAATTGGCTTAGCTTTTGATGGCGATGGAGATAGAATTGCAGCAGTTGATGAGAAAGGGAATTTCTGCAGCACTCAATTATTAATTCCTTTGTTAGTAGATCACCTTGGAAGAACAAAGAACTTGCCTGGCTCAGTGATTAAGACAGTCAGTGGATCAGATGTAATTACACTTGTCGCAAAATCAATTGGACGGAAGGTAGTTGAACTTCCAGTTGGGTTTAAATATATAGCTGCTGAAATGCTATCCGATCAAGTTCTGTTGGGAGGAGAGGAGTCTGGTGGTGTGGGTTTTGGAGGGCATTTGCCTGAAAGAGATGCATTGTTTACAGCCTTAGTTCTTATAGAAGCGCTTGTAGAAGGAGGTCGGTCTCTGGGGGATTATTTGGATTCTATGAAAAGACGTTTTGGCGGGGAATGTGTATATGACAGGATTGATTTGAGATTGGCCAGTATGGAAAATAGAAATCGATTAGAGGCATTATTGAAAGAGGAACCTCCGTTGAAAGTTGCTAGTCAAGATGTAATAGAAGTTAGTTGTTTAGATGGTGTGAAGTTTCGACTAGGACAAGGATATTGGTTGATGATGCGTTTTTCGGGAACAGAACCGTTGTTGAGGATTTATTGCGAGGCACCTAGTCATGAGAAGCTTTTTGAGACATTGGAATGGGCTAAAGAATTTGCTCAGGCAGCATGAAGGAAATTGGTCAAACCTCTAGAAGGCTTTTTGTCGCTTCGGGTAACAAAGGCAAGGTCTCCGAGTTTCAAGCTCTTTTTAGTGACTTACCTGTGAGTCTTCATTTAAAACCAAAGGGCTTTGAGGTTGAAGAATCTGGAAAGACCTTTGCTGAAAATGCCAGGATTAAGGCAATCGCAGTGGCTAAGGAAACAGGTCACTGGGCAATTGCTGATGATTCGGGACTTTCCGTCACGGCTTTAAATGGAGCACCTGGTGTATTTTCGGCTCGTTACGGCACCACGGATTCTGAAAGGATTGGTCGTCTTTTAAATGAATTAAGGGGTAAAGGTGATAGGAGTGCGTTTTTCAGCGCAGCAATTTGTTTGGCTTCCGAAGAAGGTGATGTCTTGTTAGAAGTAGAAGGTGTTGCTTCAGGGCTCATCGCACTTGCCCCGAGAGGTGAAAATGGTTTTGGTTATGACCCTGTTTTTGAGATAAAAGAATTAGGTTTGACATTTGCGGAAATGCCCAAGCAACAGAAGGCACAGTTTGGGCATCGCGGTAAGGCGTTCAAAATTCTTAAACCAATGCTCATAAAACTATTGTCTGATTGACTATTTATCCTCTTAAAGGTTGATTTGAATTATAGAAATAAAAGATCTAATCCCAAAGTGGATTCTTAACAGACTCTCAACTTATTGTGAAATAAGTTAGCTTACCTTTTTCGAAATTCTCTGCAATCATGAATTTACCCAACATCCATGCAGTCCGTGAGGGATGGCTAAAGGCAGGTTTATTCTTGCTTGCAGAGTTAGATTTATAGATTTAAGTATAACAAGGTCTGTAGCCTGTCTTGCCCCATTCCAAACCATTACCATTATCCAGCCTTCATCTTCATTATTAGAATCTGTTTTTGATAGCATTATTGGTTCTCCTACAAATCCTCTGGGAGCCGCACTCCATTTGGAAGAACTGCCATCAATAAGATCTAATTTCTTGATACTTTGTAATGGGCCATTACCCTCTTCACATTCAGATGTTGCCATCCAGGCGAAGCGAGCTTTTTTACCTAAAAAGTTAGGATTTACCATGGCAAATTCACAGCATTGCTTGCTTAGTAGGCTTGTCCTTATACTGCCGCTTGCTAAATCAACTTCACATCTTTTTAAACGCCCTTCAGGTAATAGATCGAAATTGATTTCACGGAAATCTTCTCCTGGCCCAATAGAAGGAAAATCATCATAATAGATGCTTTCAATTGCAACTTTACTTTCATCCTCCCATGCATTTAGATGATGAAAAACAAAGCCAGAAGGGGCATTGAAAAATCTTGGTGCCTGGCCTTTAAATAAGCCAGAGTCCCTTGGGATAAATAAAAATCTACTTTGCCCATTCGGTATTGAAGATAGGCATTGAGCAGCACTTTTTAACCCAAAGAGGAATGGAATTGGATTGATGGAAATTGAATTTTGTAAGAAAATTGCCCAGTTTGGTGTAATTGCAAAGTCATGTAGAAATGCAAAACCATCAAAGTTGTCAATCCGGTCATCAATTAGGTGGAAAGATTGCTCACTTTCATTGGCAAATTCCATTAATCTTATTTTGCTTTTGGGACCAGTTTTGACGCCAAATGTTACTAATCTTTTTTGATTATAATGGTGTCCTGGGTCTATCTTTGGGTGTGCACTAAACGCTTCATTTCCTTTAAGAACTCCACCTAAAGTAGATAAACCTTTTGTCTTTAGAGTTTTAGGGTCAAGAGCATAAGGTCCAGCTGCTTCCCATAATGCTAGGAGTTGATCTCCTAGCAGGATTACATTTGTATTTGCAATATTTTTGAGGCGGAGATCAAAAGCATTCGCAAAAAAACCTCCTGGTTTTTGGGTCCCAAAGACTCCTCGATAAAGAAATTTGTCTGCTGCGACTTCCTCTCCCCAAGCTTCAGTTCTAACAAAGCGATTTGTAAGAGTTGCAACCCCATTCCTGAAATTTATGGAGGAGATCATTCCGTCGCCATCAAATGGATGATGGATCCATTCACCACCACGTTCCATCTGTCCAGGCCCATTTCGATAAAGAGTTCCACAAAGCTCTTCAGGTAAAGAGCCTTCTTCGACCTGGAGAATCTCTTCAGTTAACTCTTTTTCAACATTTTGATAAGCACTTGCCCAGTCTTCACGAGCGAAACTTTCTGAAGAGTCCTGTTGGGAAGGTTCTAATTTTGTTTGCATTAATTGGACTGGTGGTTTGCCTAATTGTTTTTTTGGCCGGCCTGTTCTAGCACTCCTTTGCTACTTGGCACAATTCCCAACCTCCTAGGGTCTAGTTCTATTGCCATTCGAAGTGAGCGAGCAAATGCTTTGAAGCATGCTTCAACTATGTGATGAGAATTCACTCCAGAGAACTGACGTATATGAAGGGTTAGTCCACTATTATTGGCTAGTGCTACAAAGAATTCTTTTACTAATTCAGTATCATAACTTCCAATCCGTTGAGAAGGAATATCAAGCTCATAGGTTAGATGAGGCCTCCCAGAGCAATCTAGTGAAACCATTACTAGAGCTTCATCTAGTGGTGCAGTGAAATGCCCAAATCTTTGTATGCCCCGCCTGTCTCCTAAAGCTTTGGATAGAGCCTGGCCTATGGCAATCCCAACGTCTTCATTAGTGTGATGGTCATCAATATGTGTATCACCAGTTGCTTCAACGATTAAATCGAAAAGGCCATGACTTGATAACTGATGCAACATGTGATCGAGAAAGGCAATGCCAGTGGAGATCTGGGATTTACCTTCACCATCAAGATTTAATTGAACATTGACGTTGGTTTCAGATGTAACACGGTGTACATCACCTTTTCTGTGGCTTGTCATTGGAGGGATTTCGTTAAATTTACAACTATTTAGCTCACATCCCATTAATGCAGTAACCAGCATCTACGTAAATAGTTTGCCCTGAGATTCCGCTTGCAAGATCACTAAGCAGGAATGCAGCCGTATTTCCTACTTCAGTTTGCGTAACTGTTCTTCTTAAAGGAGCTTTTTCTTCAACGTTGTGGATCATATCTAGGATCCCACCAATAGCTGAACTGGCCAAAGTTCTAATTGGACCGGCGCTGATAGCATTAACACGAATTTGTTTTTCTGGGCCAAGTTCTGCTGACAGATATCGCACTGATGCTTCTAGGGCTGCTTTCGCAACACCCATTACGTTGTAGTTAGGGATAGCTCTTTCTGCGCCTAGGTAAGTCAAAGTTACGATCCCTGCCCCTTCGCTTAGGAGCGGTTTTGCATAGTTACATAAAGGCGCAAGGGAGTATGCGCTTATTTCAAGTGCTCTGGAAAAGCCTTGGGGAGTTGTTGCGCTGAAGTCTCCAATGAGATCTTCTTTCCCTGCAAAAGCTAGACAATGAACTAATCCATCCAGTTGCCCCCATTGATTGGAAATTTGATTGAAAACATTTTTGGTCTGAGAATCATCTTGTACATTTAAAGGCAGGAATAGACTTGGCTCAAGGGGTTTAGTTAGTTCACGTACTTTTGATTCGAACCGACCTTTGTCATCTGGTAAATAAGTGACACCAATCTCTGCCCCTGCTGCATGCAATTGCTGAGCAATGCCCCATGCGATGGATCGATTGTTGGCTATGCCAGTGACTAGAATCTTTTTCCCGCTTAAATCTAGAAGCATCTTTTTAATTTAAAGGTGAGGTTTTAAAGGATTCTCTCATTAATGATTGCTTTTCAGCTTTCATGTTGTGGTTAATCATGAACAACTTTGTTAATCCTTTTTTTTTAATCATCAAAGACCATAATAAATTTCCAGCCTTTTGTCTAAAGCCAATTGGATAAAAACATGTTCTGATTAGCTTTTTTATATATGAGGTGAACCCATTGAAATTTAATGTAGGGAAATCAAGTTTGCTTTGAGCCTTCAAAATAGAATCTCTATAAGGCCTCAACTCTAAAAATGTCTTTGACTGCTTCAAAGATGCTTCCCTTAGGCTCTGTTCTGCCAGAGTTTGACCTTCCTTTGGTGAAGGACCCCCTTTTACAAAAAGACCCTTTTAGTAAAGGTCTTCAGCAACTTAGAAGTTCTGAGTTGACCTCTAAACCATTACTCCTAATGGTTCTTTGTGCTCATTGCCCTTTTGTTAAGCATATTGAAGCTCAAGTGAGTGCTATCCAGCAGGATTACGGAAGTAAGGTAGAGATTATTGCTTTGTCGGCAAATAGTATTTCCACCCACCCTCAAGATGGGCCCTATTATTTGTCGATTCAAGCTGAGGTGAATGGTTGGAAGTTTCCCTATTTATTTGATCAAGAGCAGCTGCTAGTGAAGGGTTTACAGGCAGCATGCACTCCAGACTTTTTTCTTTTCAAACCTTTAACTAATGGACCGCATGTTCTTGAATATAGAGGGCAACTTGATGAGAGTAGGCCAGATAATGGTAAGCCAGTGACAGGAAAAGACCTAAGAGATGCGTTAGAAGCTGTTCTCCATGGGGAAAAGGTTTTTGAGGACCAGAAGCCCTCTATTGGTTGCAATATCAAGTGGCACCCAGGCAATGAACCTAATTGGTTTTCGTGAAATGGTTTTGTTTAAGGATTTGAAGGAATCACTGCACCATTTAAGGTGCTTCCTATGAACGTACCTCCATTTAGTCTCTCCAAGCAATTAGCTGATCTTGCGCCTGAATTGGAATCAGCAGTTTTACGGGTTTTACAAAGTGGTCAGTACATTGGTGGACCAGAAGTTGAGAGCTTTGAAAATTTATTTGCGACATCACTTGATGTACCTTTTGCGGTTGGCTGCAACAGCGGAACTGATGCACTTGTTTTAGCTTTAAGAGCTTTAAATATTGGTACAGGTGATGAAGTGATAACAACTTCTTTTAGTTTTTTTGCTACGGCTGAAGCAATTAGTAATGTCGGAGCAAAACCTGTTTTTGTAGATGTTGACCCTGAAACATATTTAATTGATATTGACAAGATTGAGGAAGTTATAAACCCTGCTACAGCTGCCATTTTGCCGGTTCATTTGTTTGGGCGCCCAGTCAATATGGAGCGATTGATGAAAGTCGCAAATCAGTATGACCTAAAAGTCGTTGAGGATTGTGCTCAGGCTGCTGGCGCTGCTTGGAAAAATAAGCCTGTAGGTAGTTGGGGAGATGTTGGTTGTTTTAGTTTTTTTCCGACGAAAAACTTAGGAGCTGCTGGAGATGCAGGTGCTGCAACTACTAAAGATGCGCAATTGGCTCAAAGGATGCGTCAGTTGGCAGTTCATGGGATGCCGAAACGCTATTTTCATTCTGAGTTGGGCTACAACAGTCGGCTTGACGCGCTTCAAGCGGCTGTCCTGAGCATAAAACTTCCAATGCTTGATAGTTGGGTTAGAAGACGCGAGGCGATTGCATGTAGATATCGAGAATCATTAAAGAACTTCCCGAACGTTTCTTTACCTTGCGAGGTACATTCCCAAGATGGCCGCCATGCTTGGAATCAGTTCGTGGTACAAATTAAGGGGCCTTTAGATGCTTCCTCAATTAAGGAATTAGATGTAGAGACTTCAAATAAAATTGATTTAGATTTTTCTTCTAGATCACGATTCCGTGATTTATTTAAACAGAAACTTCAGAATTTAGGGGTCAATACAATTATTTATTATCCAATTCCGATTCACCTACAGCCAGCTTATGGAAGCCTTAGCTATATCACGGGGACATTGCCAATTACCGAAAGATTGTGCTCACAAGTGCTCAGCTTGCCAATCTTTCCTGAATTGACGATTGATCAGCAGGATAAAGTGATTTCTGAATTTGGTAATCTAATTAGAGGCTTCTAAAATAGTGTAACTTTATTGTAAGTAGTTCTTTCTGATTGTCAGTTAAAACTCTTTGGGAGAGATAACTTCACAACTATACTTTTAGTAACTTTGCTGAAAATTAACTTCTAGTTTGTCACTTACAAGTGAAGTATTTCTTTTGCTCTAAACCATGCCGTGACGGTTTTTCCATCAAGAGCTTCATTCCCACTATTTATAAGTGAGTCAAGATCTTGTGGAGCCATTTTAAGAACTTCAAGATCCTCGTCTTCATCACCTTTGGGACGCTCACTTAATTTTTCGAGATCACGAGCAAGAAAAAGGTGAATTACTTCATCTGAATATCCCGGGCAGGGAAGCATTTCTCCAATTGAGAGCCAATTAGCAGAGGAATATCCAGACTCCTCTGCTAATTCGCGTTTCATTGTTGTCAAGGGGGCCTCTCCTTGTTCAAGCGTTCCTGCAGGAAATTCGAGAAGGCGTCTTGAAACTGCAAATCGATATTGACGAAGAATAATTACTTCCCCATCAGAGGTGATAGGTACAGCTAATGATGCCCCTGGGTGTCGGATTAGGCCAAATTCTCCTTTCAACCCAATAGGTAATTGAAATTGATTTATTTCAAAACGAAATTTTGGAGCATCCAAAAAAGAGATCTTTTTTAGAAGTTTTGAGGGCTCTATGGGGGGTAATCGGCTCATTTGAGATTGCTTTGTGCTGTAAGAAGCTTTTTAAGGGTGTTTTGGTAAAACTTTTCTAGAAGAGTTTTACTCATTCCAGCCAGGAACTGAATTCAGCCTGCGAGGGGGGTGGGTGCCTTCTGTAATTGCGGCTGCTAAAGGGACAACAACGAAACTGCGTTCAATCAATCTTGGATGAGGCAGCGTTAGAGCATCAGCTTTCACTTGGAGCCCTCCCCAGGCCAATAAATCAAGATCTAGAGCTCGTGGCCCCCATTTAATATCAGCATCTTGGCGTTGTCTCCCAAATTCTTGTTCAAGGTTTAGAAATCTATCTAGTAATGCAAGGGCTGAATTTTTGCAGGGTTTTAGATCCCACAACTTTGGACCATCAATAACTACTACAGCATTTACATAATTTGGCTGCTCCGTGGGCCCACCAATTGGATCGGTTTCAAATAAGGGTGACCAGCGAAAACGTATGCCCTCATTAGTATTTTCAATATTTTTTACTGTCTGAAGTTCTACAAAGGACCATTCTTTAATCGTTTTTTCAAGCTTTGGTCTTACGGCTATTAATGTTTGTTTTGGGAGCCCTATTTTGCTTGGAAGGTTTGCTCCCAGTGCTACAGCAAGAGTTCTTGGAGGATCTGGATCTAGTGAAGACATGCCTTGATCAGCGAGAGTAAGAGATAATTGATTGAACGATTAATACCCATGGTTGCGAGTGGACCTGCTCCCACTGTTAATACATCACGAGCTAATGAAGAGTTGGCGAAGGAAATAGCTCATCGATCATTTCCACTTGCTGCGGTCACTGGTCATGGCACTTTGAAGCTTGCTTTGCTTCTCGCAGCTGTAGACCCTGGCTTGGGGGGAGTCATCATTGCTGGGGGTAGAGGGACTGGGAAATCAGTTTTAGCAAGGGGGTTGCATGCTTTGCTACCTCCTATTGAGGTGCTTGACCTGGCTTTACAAGGAGATATTTCTAAAGAGAACAACCAGACGCGTTCTTGGGGCATGAATCTTGCTCCAAATATGCCTGAAGAATGGGATGAAGTAACCCAGAAGAGGTTGGTTGAGATGTTTGGAGAAATAAACGAAAAAGAAGGTTTTATTGAAAATGTACCTAAAAAAGTTGTTTCTGCGCCCTTTGTTCAGGTTCCCATTGGAGTAACTGAAGACAGGCTCGTAGGTGCAGTAGACGTAACAGCTTCTCTAGCGAGTGGAACCCCTGTCTTTCAGCCAGGTTTGCTTGCAGAGGCGCATAGAGGTGTTCTCTATGTCGATGAATTGAATTTGTTGGACGATGGGATTGTGAATTTAATGCTCGCAGCTGTAGGAGCCGGTGAAAATCGCGTAGAGCGAGAGGGATTAAGTCTTTCTCACCCATGCAGGCCACTCCTCATGGCAACCTATAACCCTGAAGAAGGAGCGGTAAGGGATCATTTGCTTGATCGATTTGCGATTGCCCTGTCGGCTGATCAAATCATTACCAATGAACAACGAGTGGAGATTACGGAGGCTGTTTTAGCTCATGGTCAGTGCAGTGAAAGTTTTGCTGCGAAATGGTCGGAAGAAACAGAAGCATTGGCAACACAGCTTTTAATAGCTCGACAATGGTTGCCAGATGTCCAAATTGCTACTTCTCAAATTGAATATTTGGTGAATGAGGCTATGAGAGGTGGGGTTGAAGGCCATCGATCAGAGTTGTATGCAGTTCGGGTGGCGAAGGCTCATGCTGCATTAAGTGGTAGGGACGAGGTTGATGCAGAAGACCTAAAGGTTGCTGTTCGACTGGTAATTGCCCCGAGGGCATTGCAGTTGCCTCCAGAGCAAGATCAAATGGATCCTCCTCCTCCTGAGGACCAACAACAACCCCCTCCACCAACAGATCAAGAAGAGGAAGATCCGACTGATGAAGATAATGAGAGTGAAGAGGATGAGTCACCCCAAGATCAGAGTCCACCTGTGCCAGAGGAGTTCATGTTGGACCCCGAAGCAGTGATGATTGATTCTGATTTGTTGTTGTTTTCATCTGCAAAGTCAAAAAGTGGGAATAGCGGTAGCCGTTCAGCAGTTCTTAGTGAGAATAGGGGTCGTTATGTCAAGCCAATAATCCCTAGAGGTCCTGTTAAACGTATAGCCGTCGATGCAACTTTGCGGGCAGCTGCGCCATACCAGAAAGCTCGTCGTTCTAGGCAGCCTGAGCGTAAAGTAATTGTTGAGGAAGGAGATCTACGCTCGAAGTTGCTCCAAAGGAAGGCTGGTTCTCTGGTCGTTTTTCTGGTCGACGCAAGTGGATCGATGGCCTTGAACCGCATGCAAGGAGCGAAAGGAGCTGTAATTCGTTTGCTTACTGAAGCTTATGAAAATCGAGATGAGGTTGCTCTTATTCCTTTTAGGGGAGATCAGGCTGAGGTGTTACTTCCTCCAACTAGATCCATAACAGCGGCGAAAAGAAGACTAGAAGTAATGCCTTGTGGCGGTGGTTCCCCACTTGCTCATGGGCTTACACAAGCAGCGAGGGTTGGGGCTAATGCATTGGCCACAGGGGATCTCGCACAAGTAATTGTGGTTGCAATTACAGATGGGAGAGGGAATGTGCCTTTAGGAACTTCTTTGGGACAGCCGAAAATGGAAGACGATGAGCCTGTTGATCTCAAGCAGGAGGTTTTAGATGTTGCAAGTCGCTATCGTAGTATTGGCATACAACTTCTGGTGATTGATACTGAGCCAAAATTTATAGCAAGCGGCATGGGGAAAGATGTCGCAGAGGCGGCAGGCGGGAAATATGTTCAATTACCCAAGGCTAGTGATCAAGCAATAGCTGCAATTGCTATGGATGCGATTGGAGAGGTTAAATAATATTTAGACTATGATTTAGATCGATTTAATTTATTTTAGACTAACGATTAAATTATTATTTCGTTCTTGTTTCATAAGGGTATAACTCGTTGAAGAATTCCCCTAAGCCAATCGTTACTTTTCTAACTGAATCTATAAATTGTGGGTCTCCAGTTAAGGTCTCTAGATCACTGCCAAAGGAATCAATTTTTTCAGTAAGAGATTTTGCACTACTTACTGTTGCTTGTAATTCGCTAATTGTTTTTGGATTGTCCAGTGATGAAACAACATTATTTATGTGATTAGTGGCATTGCTTAAGTTTTCTATTATCGGGACAGCTCTTGCAAGCTCTTCTTTTAGGCGTTGAATTAACTCATCAACATCTTCAATAACCTTTTTTTGCTCTGCGTCTTTAAGAATTCTCTCTAATGACTTTGTGACTGTTGCAAGACTCGACGCTGGCTCTCCAGGGATATATTGGCCATTGCAAAGGATTTTAGTTTTTTGGCAATCACTTGAGAATGGCATTGATGCATGTTGACTCTTTAAGGTTCCATTGCTTATTAATGAAACTTGTGAATCACCACCTAGTAATGAGCCTCTTGAGACGGTCGCGAAAACTGGTAAAGGTAGCTGAAGCTCACTATGGTCTATCTCTAAAGTTGCCAAGACTGTTTTATTTGTGACGCGAATCTTACTTACAGTTCCTATTACTATCCCTCTATAAGTTACTGGTGAACGTTCTGAGAGGCCACTAGCGTCTGGGAACTTGGCAATTACATGCCAACCTTTCGAACCCAGTCTAACTGAATTCATCCATGAATAGATACCTGCGAAAGAAACTATTGCTCCTACTAAAGAGAAGCCAACAAGAGCATCTCGAATACTGCGTTTCATTTGAATTAATGCTCTAGATGTTTCATTGGACCGTTCAGGCTGCCTGTGCGGAACTGTTGGATATAAGGATTATTAGTTGTCCTAAATTCTTGAATGGTACCCCCCCATTGAAATTTCCCGTCATAAAGGATCATTACATTTTCTGCACAACGCTCAATAGTGCTTTTTACATGGCTGACCACAATTGAACAACCTTTTGCGACTGTTGTTGTCTTTACTATTAGGTCCTCTATGCGTGTGGATGCCACTGGATCTAGTCCAGCAGTTGGTTCGTCATACAGCATCAATGGTTTGATCTTGTCATTTGTATTTGAGGCGTTCAAAAGTGCTCTAGCAAAACTCACTCGTTTTTGCATGCCTCCACTTAGTTGTCCAGGATGTTGGTCTGCGACGTCATAAAGCCCTACTGCCTCAAGGCATTCATATACCCTGTCCTTGATCTCGTTAGATTTGAGACGCCCTCCTCTCATCAAAATAAATCCAACATTCTCTTCTACTGTTAGAGAACCTAGGAGAGCAGGATTCTGAAACACGAGGCGCACATCAGGCGGGGAGCTTTGGTCCAGCCTTAGGTACTCCTGCCTTTTGCCAAACAAAGTTAGCTCCCCTTTTGTGGGTAGCAAGAGTCCTGCCAGTAATCGCAAAACAGTAGATTTTCCACTTCCAGATGGCCCAACTATTGCCAATCTTTCTCCAGGCCTTAATTCAAGGTTGACCTCATCAAGTACTGGGGATGGACCCCATTGCATTGATAGGTTTCGCATCTCCACCACAGGGATGGCTTCAGTCACTAGATCAGCTCTATTGGTATATATGGACATCTTGCCTTGAATGTCCAACTCTGTAAGCCTTCTTAGAGTTGTGTTGTCATCTCCGTCTGAGTTGCCCCCTCTAAAAAAAAAATTGACCTCGCCGAAAACACCTATCTCAGACTCTCGCGCTGCAAATGCGCAACGCCGCCTTCGGCAGCAGCGTCTTAAAAGACGGCGTGACCAAACCCTTAGGAATTCGCAGAAAAGAGACCTTTTATCTAGATCACGTAGAGCTATTAGTTGGCTACTGCCTGGCTTGGTTGTAAAGAGATGGATGTTGACTTCTGGTATGGGGCTTTTATTGGCTCTTCTTGGCGCGGCTATTTGGGCAGACCTAAAGCCTATTTATTGGATGATTGAAACTTTGAGCTTGGTTTTAGCCGCAATTACCAAGGTTTTACCAAGGAGTATCACTGGCCCAATTGTGCTGATATTCGGGGCAGGCCTTTTGTTATGGGGACAGAGTAGAAGTTTTGGCTCTATTCAGCGGGCGTTAGTGCCAGATAAAAGTACTGTTCTTGTTGATGCACTTCGTGCTAAGAGCAAACTAAACCGAGGACCAAATATTGTTGCTATTGGAGGGGGCACTGGCCTTTCGACCTTGTTAAAGGGGCTGAAGAGGTTTAGTAGCAACATTACTGCGATAGTTACTGTTGCTGATGACGGGGGGAGTAGCGGTGTCCTTAGGAGGGAACTAGGGGTTCAACCACCAGGTGACATTAGAAATTGTTTGGCGGCTTTATCTACGGAGGAGCCATTGATGACAAGGCTTTTTCAATATCGATTTTCTTCACGGGGGGTTTTGGATGGACATAGTTTTGGAAATCTTTTTTTATCGGCTTTAACCTCAATTACTGGAAGCTTGGAAACTGCTATTTCAGCTTCTAGCCGATTGCTAGCAGTTCAAGGTCAGGTTGTTCCTGCAACAAATGTGGATGTAAGACTTTGGGCTGAATTAGAAAATGGACAGAGATTAGAAGGGGAAACAGCAATCGGTAATGCGCCAAGTCCAATAGTTCGACTTGGCTGTATACCTGAGAGGCCACCTGCTTTGCCTACCGCAGTAGAAGCTATATCTAATGCAGAACTTATTTTATTGGGCCCAGGAAGTTTATATACTTCGCTATTGCCAAATTTGCTTGTTCCAGAATTAGTGCAAGCAATACAACGTAGTAGTGCCCCGAAATTGTATATCTGCAATCTGATGTCACAGCCAGGAGAAACAGATGGTTTAAATGTCGAAGGCCATTTGAGGGCTATTGAGGCTCAGTTAGCAAGTTTGGGAATTACTCAACGTCTTTTTGGCGCAGTTCTTGCTCAAGATTCTTTAGGCCCTTCAGCTTTAGTGGACCATTACCGGGCTAGAGGGGCAGAACCAGTCAAATGTGATAAGGAAAGTCTGCTTCGGCAGGGATATGAAGTTATGGAGGCTTCTCTTCAGGGAGCGAGGCCTACAGCAACTCTGCGCCATGACCCTAAAAGTCTTTCAATTGCAGTAATGCGTTTTTTTAGAAATAACAAAAGAGACTTTTAGTAAGCATCTTGCATCTCGTAGAAATCTGGCTGCACATAGTCTTTCCTAAGGGGCCATCCTTTCCAGTCTTCTGGCATCAACAATCTCTTTGGATGAGGGTGGCCATCAAAGTTAATGCCAAACATATCGTAAGTTTCTCGTTCTTGCCAATCAGAACCGCGGAAAAGGTTGTATAAGCTAGGTAAAGTAAGTTCTGAGTCTCTAGCTAAGAAAACTTTTAAACGAACTTCACGAAGTTTTTTCCCTTCATCTGAAGAGGAGTCTTTATTAATAATTTCACTCATTGCAATTAAATGGTAGAAGCAAACAAGATTCATCCCAGGCCCTTCGTCATAGCCCCCTTGACACTGTAAATAATCAAACCCATTTGCTTTTAATGAGGAGGCAACATCAGACAGAGAGTATGGATTTACTGCTATTACTTCTATTCCAAGATTATCGGGTTCAAGAGGGGTATTTTCAAGACCTTGGCTTGTTAGCCAATTGCTGACTGGACCTGGCTGAGGGCCAACTGGGGCATTTTCTTGGTTTGCATTTTCGATTGAATTTTCACTCATGACTTGTTTTATTTGATGGCTTTCTAAGTAGATCCTTAGAAATATCTTCTTCAAACTCCAGTTTTTCTAGAGTGCTTGCATCTAAGGGGGGCTTCTGATTCTCTGCTTTTAAGTATGCACCTGTTATTTGGGATTCTACTGTTTTCATTTTATGACTAACAGTAAAATATCTATGGGTTTGATTCATCCTTTCACGTTCAACAATTGATTCATTCCCAACTTTTTTGCGAAGTTTGATCACGGCATCAAATATGGCTTCTGGTCTTGGGGGACAGCCTGGTAAATAAAGGTCTACCGGGATTAATTTATCTACTCCTCTAACAGCTGTTGTGGAGTCAGCACTGAACATCCCACCAGTAATCGTGCAAGCACCCATTGCAATTACATACTTTGGTTCTGGCATTTGCTCGTAAAGCCTAACTAGTGCAGGCGCCATCTTCATAGTGACAGTCCCTGCAACTATTAGAAGGTCTGCTTGTCTAGGTGAACTTCTTGGGACTAATCCGAAACGATCAAAGTCAAACCTTGAACCAATGAGAGCCGCAAACTCTATGAAGCAGCATGCGGTGCCATATAGCAGTGGCCATAGACTGCTTAGTCGAGCCCAATTGTGTATATCATCCAAGCTTGTAAGAATGATGTTTTCACTAAGCTCACTGGTTATTTGTGGTGTGCTTAAAGGGCTGCAGGTTGCCGCTCGAAGTTCACGGGCGGTGTTTATTGAAGGAGTGATTTTTGCCATCTGTTAGGTCCATTCGAGAGCGCCTTTGCGCCATGCATATGCAAGTGCCATAACAAGAATGGCAATAAAAATAAGTGCTTCGATAAAGGCTAGTAGGCCTAGTTTGTGAAATGCTACGGCCCAGGGATATAGGAAGACGGTTTCTACATCGAATATCACGAAAACCAAAGCAAACATGTAATACCGAATATTGAACTGGATCCAAGCTCCACCTATTGGTTCCATCCCTGACTCATAAGTCAGTTCTCTCTCTCCTGTTCTGCTTTTTGGTGATAGCAGCTTATTGGTTACTAATGCAAGAATTGGTACAGCTGCTGAAATCAGCAAAAAGCCTAGAAAAGCATCGTAACCGGGTAGAACAAACATAAAGAGGGTTGATACTTTATTAGTCTTGCATTAAATGCAAACGGTTTCCTAGATAGAGTTATAACGACTATTGGAGGAGAGGTGAGCGATCAGATCAGGACATCAGCAGACAGACCACCTGAAGAGACAGGTGACGCTGCTCTGAACAAAAAATTGATTGAATTTGGCAACTCCAGAGGGTCATTAGATGCTTCAGTTACTCATCGTTTCGAGTGTAGAGACTGTGGTTATATCTATGATCCAGATGAGGGGATTAAAAAGTTTGGCATCGTCAAAGGCACTCCCTTCTTAGATCTTGATCCAAATACCTTTCGATGCCCTGTGTGCAGGTCAAGCACAACTGCTTTTA
This sequence comes from Prochlorococcus sp. AG-363-L02, assembly GCA_003280185.1. Next base: position 11,232 of record QCFP01000003.1, on the reverse strand, counting down.
AAGACATTGGATCACGAGAACAGCCGAGTGGGTTTGCAGAAAATCTCAATTATGGTTTCGGAGCCAATAGTCTTACTTCGGGGCAAAAAAATGTTTTGATTTTTGGCGGCCTTGCTTTGGTTGTCTCTTTTTTCCTTTCCCTTTATTCCTTGCAGTGATTCAATTGAGTTTTATGAAACGCCTTTTATCAAGCCTTATTAATGTCTGTCTAGTCGTTTCACTTGGTTTTGTATTGAGTGGTTGTGTGACTACCAGACTCCCTATAGCAAGTTCCAGTCCTTGGGCTGAGATTCAATTAGAAACTGAGGCAAACCCTCTCGATTTAAGTTTTATTGATGCTGAGCATGGCTTCCTTGTTGGAACTAATCGTCTTATTTTAGAAACAACTGATGCTGGTAAGACTTGGGAAGAACGAAAGCTAGAACTCCCAGAAGGAGAGAACTTTCGCCTGATCAGTATTGACTTTGAAGGAGAGGAAGGATGGATTGCCGGACAGCCTGGTCTTGTCTTACATACAAGTGATTCTGGGAGCAATTGGACTCGATTGTTGCTTGGGGATCAGCTCCCAGGAGATCCATTCCTGATAGCTTCTATTGGCGCAGACTCTGCTGAACTTGCAACTACCGCAGGGGCTGTTTATCGAACAACAGATGCAGGCGCCAATTGGGAAGCAAGGGTTAATGATGCTGAAGGGGGCGTAAGAGATCTGAGGCGAGGTTCCGATGGCAGTTTTGTAAGTGTTAGTAGCTTGGGGAATTTCTTTGCGACTTTGGATCCAGGCGAAAATGCTTGGGCTCCTCATCAACGTGCAAGTAGCAAAAGGGTCCAAAGTATGGGCTTCCAACCAGGAGGAGATCTTTGGATGCTTTCACAGGGGGCAGAAATTCGCCTTAATGATCAGCCTGGAGATGTTGAAAGTTGGAGGAGGCCCATTATTCCCATAACCAATGGGTATAACTATCTTGATTTGGCTTGGGATTCACAAGGTGCTATCTGGGCAGCAGGCGGCAATGGAACTCTTTTGGTTAGTAATGATGGAGGTGACACTTGGGAGGTGGACCCTGTGGGAGATATTCAGCCCACAAATTTGCTGCGCGTAATTTTTGATAACCGTACCGAGAATCAGCCAAAAGGCTTTGTGCTAGGGGAACGTGGGCATTTATTGCGCTGGTCTGGGTGATTTTTTTTCGTCTAATCCACAACGCTCTGTAACCATGACGCGTTTCATCTCACAGTCAGAGGGTTTAGCCCTATAGGATCACTAGGCTGATACGCGTGAGTCTATGGCTGCCGGCTCAACCGGGGAACGCCCTTTTTTCGAAATCATCACTAGCGTCCGTTATTGGATCATCCATGCGGTTACGCTCCCTTCAATTTTCCTTGCAGGATTCCTGTTCGTTTCCACAGGTCTTGCTTATGACGTCTTTGGTACACCAAGACCAGATGCCTATTTCCAGGCTTCTGAAAGCAAAGCTCCAGTAGTGAGCCAACGCTTTGAATCCAAGTCCCAACTCGACCTGCGCCTGAAATAAAGCCATGTCCCAATCTTCTACACCTCTTGTTTCACCACGGTCGTACCCGATCTTTACTGTTCGGTGGCTTGCCGTGCATGCCTTAGCAATTCCAACGGTCTTCTTCATTGGGGCCATTGCTGCTATGCAGTTCATTCGTCGCTGATCACTTTTACTCAAGATGCAAGTCAACCCGAATCCAAACAACCTTCCGGTTGAGTTAAACCGCACAAGCCTTTATTTAGGGTTGTTGTTGGTTTTCGTCATGGGGGTGTTGTTCTCCAGCTATTTCTTCAACTGATTTTTCTGAAAAACCATGAGTGCAAAACTGAAGGGACCAGACGGACGCATTCCAGATCGTCTTCCAGATGGACGTCCAGCTGTTTCATGGGAGCGTAGATGGACTGAGGGGGTATTACCTCTTTGGCTAGTTGCTACGGCAGGTGGAGTTGCTGTCTTCTTTGTTCTAGGAATCTTCTTTTATGGTTCCTATACAGGAGTTGGCTCAGCCTAGGCTCTAATTGTTTTACCAAGGCTCGAAATTGCAAAGGATTTAAAGTATTTTCTTATAGAAAATTCTCTTTAAATATCATTCAATAACCTTATTGATGTTTTGCCTATTTCAATACATAGTCCTAAAAGCATAAAAATCCGCCAAGTTGGGTATTTGATATATCCTCTTGGTGTTTTTTTAACCTACGCCTTTAAAAAGTTAAATGTTTTCCCGCTTTTAGTTAGGGTTTAATCTTACCCCCAATAAGGCTTCGTTAATAAATAAAGCTTTTCCTTAGTTGTTTCTGGGATTTTTCCCTTGTTTGTCATTAGGCCATCTTTTAAAGCATTATGTGCAGCACTTTTTGGCCTTAGTTCACCTACTTTCTGCGCGCTGGCCTGAACGATTGCAGTAGCAACTTTTGCATTAGCTTTTAGGTTTTCTATGACTTGTTCTACAGTGACATTGGCTTGTTCTGAATTCCAGCAGTCATAATCTGTTGACATTGCGAGAGATGAGTAAGCGATTTCAGCTTCTCTTGCGAGACGGGCTTCAGTGTGATTAGTCATGCCAATTACCGTGCATCCCCAACTGCGATAAAGGTTTGATTCTGCTCTTGTTGAGAATGCAGGGCCTTCCATTGCTAAATAAGTTCCACCTCTATGCAATTGTCGTCCTTCTGGCATCAATGATTCACCTGCTTCGGCAACAAGTCTTGAGAGGGTATTGCAAAATGGATCTGCCATGGATACATGCGCCACTGCCCCTCCCCCAAAGAAAGTTAGTGGCCTTTGATGAGTTCTATCTATAAATTGGTCTGGGATAACTATATCTAGTGGCCTTACTTGTTCTTGAAGGGATCCAACTGCTGAGGGGGAAATTATCCACCTGACGTTCAAGGATTTCATTGCCCATATGTTTGCCTGATATGGCACTTCTGTTGGTGTGAAACTGTGATTTCTCCCATGCCGGGCAAGGAAAACGACTTCTATCCCCCCTAGGTTGCCTAATCTAATAAGATCAGAGGGTTCTCCAAAGGGGGTTTTTATTTTTAGCTCCTTTACATTTTCTAATCCTTCCATGTTGTAGAGGCCACTGCCTCCAAGAACTCCTAAACGAGCTTGGCTTAGATCTGGAATAGATGAGAAGGTCAAATAAGTAATTACAGCTCCTTGTAATAATAGCTATTTGAGAATAGTCTTAATCAGAGATTTCATTGAATTGAAAACTTATCGATGGTGTCTTCTTTCCTGCCCTTAAAATATTAATTTGTATTTTTCTTGCATCCTAAAGGAATAGTTATTTTGACCCGTCTCCAACTCGCCAGATATTTAAGCCTGCACATCTTATTGCAGTTTTATCAGCAACTGCTCTTGCATCGAATACCCATGCTGGATGTCTCATTAGCGGAGCAAGACTTTCCCAATTTAGAGACTTAAATTCATTCCACTCAGTTAGGATTATAATTGCATCTGCCCCAGAAATTGCAGAAACTACGTCATTCTTGTAACTCCATTTCCCTTCGGAATTAATGGCATCTTGTGTTTTATAAGCTTGACTTAAATCTTCTTTTTTTTCTGCTAAAGCAAGACATTTTCTGATTTGTTCATTATTTACTTTTGGATCATAGATCGCTATTTCAGCTCCTTCTTCTAAAAGATCTTTGGCTATCATTATTGCAGGAGATTCACGTGTGTCGTTTGTATCAGCTTTAAATGCAAATCCTAGTATGGCTATCTTCTTTGCAGCAACAGTGCCGAAGAGTTTTTGCACTACTAGTTGCGCAATTCTTGCTTGTTGCCAGTTGTTTAATTTCACCACATTTTCCCAGTACTCTGCAACTTCTGGTAACCCAAAATATCGACATAAGTAAGCAAGATTTAGGATATCTTTCTTGAAGCAACTCCCTCCAAAGCCAGGCCCTGAATCGAGAAACTTAGAACCTATGCGGCTATCTGTGCCGATCGCATTTGCGACCTCTCTGACATCAGCTCCCGTTGCTTCACATAAAGCTGAAACAGAATTTATTGAGCTAATTCTTTGTGCTAAAAAAGCATTTGCAGTCAGTTTTGCAAGTTCACTGCTCCATAGGCTAGTTCGCAATATCTTTTCATTAGGCACCCATTGAAGGTAAATATTTGCCAATGCTTCAACTGCACTTTCACTTTCCCCACCAATTAATATCCTGTCCGGGTTTTCTAAGTCAACTATTGCAGTCCCTTCTGCTAGGAATTCTGGGTTAGATAAAACCTCGAAGGTTTTAAGTTCGCCAGAATTTCTGTTATGTCTTTGAGGAGAACTAAGGATCGATTTGATTACTTCGGCTGTGCGAACGGGGAGTGTACTTTTCTCTACAACTATGGTATTCCCTCTTGAGCATTGTGCTACTTGCCTTGCGCAAGCTTCTACCCATCTGAGATCACTGGCTTGTCCAGCCCCAACACCTTTAATTTTTGTTGGTGTATTAACTGAGATAAAGACCATATCGGCATTGGCTATGGACTTTTCAATATTTGTTGTGAAATGAAGATTTCGGCCTCTCGCTCTTGCTACTACATCATCCAAGCCCGGCTCGTATACAGGTAATTTACTTAAATCAGAATCGTTCCAATCCTTTATACGGTTTTCATTGAGGTCGACTACATTGACTTGAATACTGGGACATCTATCTGCAATGACGGCCATGGTTGGCCCTCCTACATAGCCTGCCCCTATGCAGCAAATGTTTTTAATGTCAGTACTAATCATCTAAGTAGTTTTGTTGTTTTGTAATTCATTTGCAAGCAAGGTGTTCATGATGCTTTCCAGATCATCCAAAGGGTGTAATTGTCCATTTTTTAAAAGCTCTTCTTTTTCTGATGAATTTTGAAGAAGCTTTAGAGGAGCTTTACCAGCTTTCACCTCATCATCTCCTATCACTAACGCCCATTTTGCCCCACTACGGTTCGCCCTTTTAAATTGCTTGCCAAATGCTGCACTAGAGCAGTCCAATTCAACTTTAAATCCTTTTTCTCTTAATTTTTGCGAGATCACTAAAGCTTTTTTTTCAGCATCCTTACCTTTGTTCACCACAAAGATATCAGGAGGGAGTTCTTTTGTGAGTAAGTTCGCTTTGCTTGATGGATTTTCTCGCGAAGATTCTTCAATTAAAAGAATTAGCCTTTCAATTCCAATAGCCCATCCAATAGCTGCAGTGGGTGGGCCACCAAGTTGTTCGACTAATCTGTTGTATCTACCTCCACCACATACAGTGGCCTGCGCCCCTAGTTGATCACTAGTGACTTCAAAAGCTGTGTGGTCGTAGTAATCGAGCCCTCTTACTAGGCGCTCATTCAGTTTGAAGGGGATTCCCAATTCTTGAAGATGTTCTTGAACGCTCTTAAAACGAATCTGACTTTCTTCTGAAAGGGAGTCTTTCAGCTTGGGCGCATTTTTTAGTAATGATTGAGTTTGAGCGTTTTTGCTATCCAGAATTCTCAAAGGGTTTTTAAATAATCTTTTTTGGGAGTCAGGATCTAATTGCGATTGCCGTAAGTGCAGCCATTCAACAAGTTGATCACGAAAGTTTCTGCGATCTTCTGTGTTGCCAAGACTATTCATTTCCAGTGTTAAATCACTGAGGCCAAGATCTTTTAGAAGATTCCATGCAATAGCAATAACCTCAGCATCGCTTCTAGCTTGGTTGAGGCCAATGTATTCGACTCCTATCTGATGGAATTGTCGCTGCCTTCCTGCTTGTGGACGTTCATATCTAAACATCGGGCCTCCATACCAGAGGCGTTGAATGCCTTGACTAAGTAGTCCGTTCTCCAAAACAGCCCTTACTACGGATGCTGTCCCTTCAGGACGGAGAGTACAAGATCTATCTCCTCTATCTGAGAATGAATACATCTCTTTCCCTACAACGTCTGTTTCTTCTCCAATCCCACGAGAAAACAATTCGGTTGATTCAAGTAAAGGAGTTCTAATTTCTTTGATACCTGCGCGAATGAAGTGTGCCCGCGCTATGGCTTCTACTTGTTGCCAGATTGAAGTCTGTTTAGGTAACAGATCAACCATCCCTCTGAGTTTTCTTAGCTGGCTCACATTTCTCCTGCGGTTGTAAAAAGTGCCTTAGAAAAGTTCATTAATTCAGAAGAGATCACCAAGCTCTGTAAACAATACGCCCAATCATTTCGCGTAGAGCAATTGTGCTCAAATTTAGAGAACTTGCATTAGGAATCCATTGAAGTGGGTCTTCCCATCGGCTCCCCGCCCATTTCCCTTTTGTTTTGAAGTCCACTGGGAATGGAAGAACGACTAAGCCCTGCTGTTCAAATAGTCTTTTGGCTCGTTGCATATGGAAGGCGCTTGTTACAAGTAGAACCCTTGTGCTTAAAGGATAGTCTGAATCTTTTATTAGTTCTTTAATAGCCGAAGCTTCTTCAGCGGTATTTCTTACAGGTGGAGTGGTTTGCAATGCCCTCGCAGGTATTCCAATTAGTCGAGCTTCTTGTATATAAATTTGGCCTTCGGGTGATAAAGCTGGGTAAAAGGGATTAACTCCTCCAGTAAATAAAATTCTTGGAGCTTTAGCAGCTTTATAAAGTTGTACCCCAGCGGTGAAACGATCAGGGTCACTCCATTCGACGATTTGATCAGCCCCTGGAGCCGGATGAAGTGATCCACTTAAAACAACAATTGCATCTGCAAAAGGTGCATTGTTTATGCTTCTTCTTTTCCAAGGAGATTCGATAAATTGAAATATAGCTGAGCTAATTATTCCTGTTGAGAAGCTCCAAAGAATTAGCAAAGATGAGATTATTAGCCTTCTTTTTCTAGAGAAAACTGCAACAAATAAGAGTATCAAGCTTAAGCCAAGTGGCATTATTAACAATGGGAGAATTTTGCTGAGGATATAGGCCATAGAGTCTGATTATCTTGGCGAAGGTAAAAACCATTCACTATTTTTTCTCTTAATAGGCTTATTAAGTAGGTATTCATATTGTTCGAGAGTTCTTTTATTTATAATTGAAACTTGAAATTCAGCCATAACTTTTTGTCGTGCTGCTTTTCCAAATTTACGTGCAAGATCAGGATTCTCTATAAGGAGACGAATGGCTAGGGTTAGTGCAGGTGCATCTCTAAGGGGCACTATTAATCCTGAGCGTCCATGGTCTACAACATCTCTACATCCAGGAGTATCAGTAGTGATAATTGGTCGTTCCATTGAAGCTGCCTCGATAAGAGACCTGGATAAGCCTTCCCTCCAAGAAGGAAGAACTACCAGATCAGATGATGCATAAAGTGTTCGCATGTCGCGAACATGACCAAGACAACGGATTTTGGATTGTGTTTGTAAAACGGCAATTTCTTTTCTAGATAGTGAGCTGTGATTACTTTTATCTAGATCACCCGCAAGGAGTAATTCAAAGTTGCAATTTTCAGACCATAAAGTTTTGCATGCTTCAAGGACTTCTAGAAGCCCTTTTTGTTTTATTAGTCTTGAAGGAAATAGTATTTGTATAGGGTCTTGAAAAAGTCCTGCTGAATCTTTTAGCGGCTTAAATTTTTCAATATCAACTCCTGATCCATGGATTAGTCTTGAATTTTCAGTATTTGTAATTCCTAGTTGAATTAGTTTTTCTTGGTCATCTGCATTTTGGAAGACTACAGTTGATCTTCTGGCTTTGAAAACGCCTCTGTAAATAGGCTCTAAGCTTCGCCGAAGGATTTGATGACGTTTGCGTTTACCTAGGAAAATATGCCCAAGGCCGGTTACAGCATTTATAACTCGATATATTCTTGATAACTTCGCAGATATGGTTCCATATAGACAAGCTTTAATAGTAAAGTGATGAACTAAGTCTGGTTTATTACGCCGATATATTTTTATGAGATTTAAGAGTGCTTTTGCTTCGATAAGTGGGTTCACTGAGCTGCGAGAAACTTCCCAATTGATAACTTTGAAGCCTTCTTTTTCAATTGCCTTTGTATATTTATCATGAGGTGCAACAACTGAAACATTGTACCCTTTTTTGCGGAGATCCAGTAACAAGGGAAATCTGAAGTTGTATATATACCAACTGGTATTTGCTACAAGTAGTACTCTTGGCATGTCAATCAAAAATCTCTTTTAAAAAAGTTGAAGAGATGGCTTTTGAATTCTCCTGGAAGGGATGCGGTCCTGAGAAAAGAATGAATTTTTTTGCCTTTATTAGTTTCATTCCCATCTTTCTAACCAAGCATGCGCCATTAATACAGGCCATAGGCGGTTTATATGATCATAGTTTTCAGAAAGATGTTGTTCCCAAAGGAGATTTATTTCAGAGGGATCAAACCAACCGTTTCTTTTGACAATTGTTGGGTTTAGAAGATCATTTGCCCAATCTTTTAAAGGTCCTCGAAGCCAGCTGCCAATAGGCATCGCAAACCCAGCTTTTGGTCTTTCAAAAAGCTCCTTTGGTAGATAGTCTTTGAGAAGTTCTTTTAAAGCCCACTTACCTATCGACTTTCCATTCTTTTTGTAGATTTTGCATGCCAACGGTAGTCCCCAGGCAGCTTTTGCAACCATAGGGTCTAAAAAGGGTGCTCTTGTTTCAAGGCCTACTGCCATCGAGGCTCTGTCTACTTTTACTAGGATGTCGAAGGGTAGGTAATTGATAAGGTCGGCAAGCATTATTTGTTCTTCAGGGCTGCCAGCATTCGGGAGATGAGACATGGTTCCCTTGCTACTTTTTTCACTTGGCATGGAGTCTAGTAAAACGGTATGCAATCCTTCTAAAGAATTTGCTGCACCAATAGCTGCTGATAGTTTCTGGCGCTTTTGTTGAGCTAGCCCATCTGAAGATATTCCAAGTAGTTTAAAAGGGGCATGTTCGATCGCAGTCTGTAAAACTCTTCGAAACGGGGGAGCGAGAAACCCAATTCTACGATGAATTAATGGAGCCAGGCGATGTCGGTTGTACCCTCCAAATAATTCATCAGCACCATCACCAGTTAAAGCAACCGTTAACCCTGATTGTCTAGCTTCACGGCATAAGAGGTGTGTAGGCACCTGCGAGGAATCTGCGAATGGTTCTGAATATATGTTAGGGAGTGAAGGAATTAATGCTTGTGCATCTTTAGAAGTTAAAGGTATTTCGGTATGATTTGTTCCCAGATAGTTGGCAATAGAGTTTGCATAAGAAGCTTCATTAAATTTAGGCTCATCAGGAAAAGAAATAGTTAAACTGCGAACCTTACTAGAATTACTTTCTTGCAGTAGAGCTGTGATTAAAGAAGAATCAATTCCACCAGACAAGAAACAGCCAATAGGTACATCTGATATTGATTGTAGTCGAACTGCTTCCTTTAATGCTTCTTTTAGAGATTTAATTTTCTGTTCCAAAGGAACAGAATCCTTGTTTTTTTTTAAATATATTTGTTGATTAAAAGCTTCTATACTTGTTTCCCACCATGCAATAGTTTTTGGTAAATTTTCAGGAGCATTATTATTAGAGTTAGCCTTGATCTCTACAGTATGACCGGGAGGAAGTTGCTTTAGGCCCTTGTAAATACATTGAGGTGCTGGTATATAACCAAGATGCATATAGCTCTTAATTGCATCTTCATCTAATGGGTTTGAAAAAGAATTAACTCTACGAAGTGCCGAGATTTCTGATGAGAACGCAATGCCAAGATCATTAAGAAAACCCCAATAGATGGGTTTTTCCCCAAACCTATCTCTAGCTAGTGAAAGGTTTTTATTTTCTCTGTCCCATAAGGCAAAGGCAAACATCCCTTTGCTTAACTTCAATGCTTCTTTGAGACCAAATACTTCTATGCTTGCTAGCAAGGTTTCAGTATCCGAATTCCCTACCCATTGTTTTTTCCCTTCTAATTTGACTTCAATTTGAGAACGTAACTCAACGTGGTTGTAGATCTCTCCATTGAAAACGATTATGAAACGACGGCTTTGACTTACCATCGGTTGATGCCCAGCATGAGAAAGGTCCATAATTGATAGGCGTCTATGGCCTAATCCAATCCCTAATGATTCATCTACCCAAACACCTGAGTCATCTGGGCCTCGATGGGATAGAGCCTCTGTCATCTTCCTGACCATTTCTTTTAGGTCAGTGCCTTGATTTTGATTAAAAAGCCAAAGGCCAGTAATGCCACACATTGAAAAACTATTTAGTGAGAAGGTATAAAGGGAGTAGAAAGTTTTTGTATGGGATCCAATAAACAGAGTAAGTGCCTAGAGAAATCCACACGGTAAGGATTAATAGCGAAATAAGAGCAAGTATTTTTGTCCATAGAGCTTGTGAGAACCTAAAAGTGCCTTGAAAAGGAAGGTGGCTAGCTACCACCATTTGCAATGGGATGAGATAAAGAGCCATACGATCAACCATTGTGGTAGGTAGACCAACTAGAAGCCCTATTGCAGCAGCTACGGCTCCAAGTGCAAGTATTCTCCAAATGCGAAGAGATAAATTCGATAGTTGATATCTGTTTTGAGTAAGTAGAAATATAAGTGCATAGAATAAACAAATCCCAACTCGAAGATATGCACCTTGAGACTCCATTGTTGCGTAATAAAATAGCCACTTATGGAATATTGGCTCGAATACCTTGTCATAAAGTCCGTAAGACGCAAGAACAAGAAAAGCTGTGCGAACTAGCTTGGAAAACTTTAGAGAAGGACTAATAGTGACTGCTGGCAGGAGAAGGATAACTAGAATTGTTCTGTGAAAAATAGAGCCAAATGAAATCCACCCAAGAAATGTTAATAACTTTTCTTTCTGTAGGGCTAATAGTGCAAGCATTTCCACGCCAACCGCTAAACCTTGACGGGTATAGCCCATTGCTACAACTATAACTAGGTAGGGGAATGCAGTGAGAAGTGCTAACCATGGCTTTGGTTGATCATTACAGAAGAGAATAAGACCTAACGAGAAGACAAAAGCACTGATTAAATTTACCAAGTAAATTTCACCGAACCAATTTGCACCTATCCATGAGAGAAGGTAAAATCCTTGTTCGGGTAATTTTATGAATTCAATAAATGTAGGAAAATCTTCTCGCTTTAAATACCCTAATTCGCGCACGTAGTTGAACCAATCCCCTCCTACTTCGTAACGAAAACCTATTAAAATTGTAAAAAATATGATCAAACATAATATGGTTTTTTGAGACCAACGTCCTTTTTCAGTAACAGCTTGGGCCCCTAAGTAAGCCCATACCAAGAAGTATGGAAGCATTAGT
>QCFP01000002.1 GCA_003280185.1 Prochlorococcus sp. AG-363-L02 | reverse complement strand
TCCCTGGGCAGAAGCTCTGGTCTCTTTGTCTTTGGCAATAGAAGGCTTAATTGTTCTGAATTTTGTGAGCCCAAAATGGGTCTTACCAATGTTTGCTTTCCACGGCTACTTACTTGGGAGCACAATTGTTGGAGCTGAACCTACACCTCTTATAGGTTATTTTTTGGGTCTCTTTCTTGCACAAGGATCCTTACTTTTACTGGTTACGGCAATATCTCAAAGAAGCCTTAATTGGCTAGGGGCTAATGGCCAACTTTTGACTGCTGGAATCTGGATAGGGATAGGTTCAACGTTCTCCTGGGTTGCTCTAGTTGACTAGAAAGTTTCAAAATGAACAGAAGCTTTTAATTGAAGCTTAAAAGGGTTAATCAGAATTCCTATTTTTCAGTGCCTTAGTGATTGTGGTGATGCCCCTTCTTCCCTCCATGGTTTTTATGCTCTTCATGAGCGTTATGGCTCTTGCACGGCATCCACTTATCACCCATTTTATGAGCACCAGTGCAGTTGAAATTTATAGCTGCCTTTTCCGTCTCGCGTTTCTAGCAGGAAATCAAGAGATCTTTTCAACATTGTCCATTAGCCATCCAAGGCACTATTAACAGAGAAGGAAACCTGGCATTTTGGCGGGCTTAAATACCCCAAAAAAGCCTCATACTGGCAAAATTTTCGCTGAGATCCCTTGGTATTGCTAGCATTTCTTACTGGCTAATGAAAAGTTATGTCCCATTGATACCAATAGATTAGAAGGAATCCCTAAATCCTGTTCAAACTCTGTTCAAACTTTTCGAGCCCTTCACTCATCAAATAGCGAGCCAAGCCAAGAGCAATACAAAACCCAACGCTTACATTCCAAATCAAAGATTGATGTCTTAAGACAATTCTGCTGCAAATAGCACTGGAAAGGTCTTATTACTTTGTCAACTGATGAGTACAATTAGAGTCTTCTAAGTTCATATCTATTAACCAATCTTTATCAATGCCAAGGAGCTCAATAGCCTTTAATTCAAAACTATCAAGTTCAAAGTAGTTGTAAGGAACCTTTACCCGTAAGGTTAATTGCCCTTCTTCTCTTGAAATGGAATGATTGGAAAATTCAAGTTCTTCAAAATTTCCATCAACATCATTTGAGATAGTTAGTTTTAAGATCTTCTTCAGATTCCATGGGGATTTATCCATGAAACTTGCTTGATCTTCCCAGTATTTTTTATAGGCATGGAACCCTTTCTTGATGTTCATTGCTCACTCCATTTAAAGTTGATTAAAGGTTAGAGTTAGTATTAAAGGTCAAAGCTTGGTTAACGAATCCCACCTATTTACAAGTTGGTTACCTGTAACCTTATTGCATGAACCACCCAAGGAATTAACAATAGAACAAGTGTTATGAACAGCAACAGAAATGGTGTTTCCCGTTGGCATTAAACCATCAACATAAATTTGTTGTTTTGCTATAGGAGTGGAAGTCTGCCGACTCAAGCTTTTTAATAATTTTGAAGGAGGTTTTTGCTCAGCAAATAAGACCTTCACATTTTCTTCTTTTAGCTCCCCTAATACTCTGACAATGGTCTGAGGCCTAAGGCTCGCTGAATGACCAAGAAAATCCAATAAGCTAATAGTTTCCAAACCAAACGCATCTCCGTAGTATTCCATAGCTTTGTGCTTAGAAACTATCGTCCTTTGAGTAGAAGGAATTGTGGATACTTGTCTTTGAGTCCATTGATCTAAATCTTCTAAAATAGAATTAACAGATTTAGATCTTTCACTTAAAATTTTCTTATTTTCTCTATCAAAAAATGAAATGTTCTTCTTGATGCTTCTAGAAATAATATTTCCCATCTTGATAATGTTATGAGGATCATGCCAGATATGAGGATCTACTCCTCCATGGTCATGGTGATGATGATCACCGCCTTCGTCTGGAACTTGGGCTATCGGTTCGACATCATCGCCTGAAACATCTTTAAAGAAATGCTCATCGGCTTCAAACTCAAAGGGCATATGCTCAGTAAAGAATACATATTTACCAGCTTTTTTAATTTCTATATTGAATGTTGTGCTTTCTTTCCTCTCATTAAATGTGAGAGCATATGCTTTTTCCTGTGCAACAAGTTGATCATTATTACGTTTAAATTCTGAATTTTTAGATTCTAATAATTCTTCAGCAAGTTCTTCTGATGCTTCAATATCACCAGACTTGAGAATGACCATTTTCATAGCAGGATCGGCATAGTCTCCATCGACTTTTGCAAAAGACCATGTGTAGGTTCCTGGTGAAAGTTCAAAGACACCAGCCCATTCAAAAGCTTCTTCTCCATGACCTTTGCCGTGGTCATCATGATCGTCATGCTTCGCAGATGAGTGATCATCGTGATGGTCATCAATCTCTATTGCACTTACACCGACAACAGTAGTTATGGGTTTATCTTGCCATTTCTTTATTGCAGGAGTCATCTCTTGACCAAGGGTGAAAACTTGACTTGCATTATTTAGAACTTGAGCCTGTCTAGGAGAAAATTTGACATCATGAACGTCTACTTTTCTGCCAATCAAACACTTAACTTGCTTTGAAGGTGGAGCAATTGCCCTGACCAAGTCACAGACCAGTGGCTCTATCGCAACTATTGATTTCTCCTTAGCTTGTACAACCTGAGGAATTCCAGATAGCAAAACCGCTCCTGCTAAAAGAGAAGTTTGAAAAATTGACCTATTGATTGAAAACCTTCTCTGGCTTGATTGTCCTACGTGATCTGACATAGAAGATCTAACAAGTGTGGATTCTCACGATAATGGTTATCATTTTTACTTGGCAAGCATATTGTTGTTCTATGTGGAAATGCTCTTATCCATGGCCAATTTGATTGCTGAAAATTTGACCTATTCCTATTCAAGGCAAAGTCAACTTGTTTTGGATGAGGTCTCAGTTGAGCTCAAACCTGGAACTTTGACTGCACTTGTTGGTCCAAATGGTGCTGGTAAGTCAACATTACTAGGTCTACTTCAAGGCCGCAGTAAGCCTGACAAAGGTGAAATCACCATTGACAGTCATCCGTTGCTTGATAGTCGATCCCAAGTTTCTCTAATGCCTCAAAGAGGAAAGTTGAACTGGAATTTTCCAATCACTGTTGAAGGATTAGTTGCTTTAGGACGAGTGAATCATTCAAGATCAACATGTTGTGAACTAGAAGCTGCACTACAACGAGTTGGAATATCTGATTTAGCAAATAGGAGACTCGATTCCTTATCTGGCGGGCAACAACAAAGAGCATTACTTGCAAAAACTTTAATGACACCAGCAAAAATCTTGCTTCTTGATGAACCTTGTTCTGCTTTAGATCCACCTGCAAGAGAAGACTTTCTATTAATCATTCGCCAGCTGGCTGATGCTGGGTTATCACTTTTTATTAGTAGTCACGATTGGGGGACATCTCTAAACGCGTATGACAAGGTCGTTGCTTTGGATAAGCATGTTTTAGCTTCTGGTACGCCTGAAGTAGTAAAAGAAAAACTTGATTCATTTAGCTTTATGCATGGTAACTATTGCCGTGCTTAATTTTTACTCAATCCTAGAAACTTGGTGGTTAATTCCTTTTTGCTTAATTCTATTGACAGGAATACTTTGCCCGGCCATGGGTACTGTATTAATTACCCATAAGCGACTTCTGCAAGTTAATTTAATCTCTCATTGTGTCCTTCCAGGCTTGGTTTTGGCAGTAGCACTTGGCGTTAGTCCTTCCATAGGTGGTGTTTTCAGTGGATTATTTGGATCTTTTGCAGCAGAGGCATTAACAAACAAAAAAAATGAAAATTATGAAGCAATAATGAATACAATTCTTGCTGGTTCTCTTGGACTTGGTGTTCTTCTTATACCTCTTGTTGGAATTAGGATCGATTTAGAGTCTGTTCTATTTGGGGATTTATTAACTGCAAATTTAGGCGACTTATCAAGAACTATTATTTCCTTCTTGGTATTTATTTCTTTGATGCTTTTTGGTTACAAAAAGCTTGTACATATTGGATTAGACCCGGAAGGGGCTTCTGACAGTGGCATAAAAGTAGCTTATTTAAATTTACTGCTTGGCCTTACGACTGCGCTTGTTATTGTTAGTTCAATGTCTGCAATTGGAGTCATTCTTGTAATTGCTTTGCTTTCCACTCCTGCCTTATTAGGTCTGCAACAAGCCCCATCTTTATGGGTTGCTATGATTAGATCTGCAATCTTTGGGTCTTTAATCTCAGTTTTAGGTTTTTTGCTTGCGATTGCTTTCAATATGTCTCCAGGCCCCCTTGTCTCTGTTTTATGCATTCTCTTAATAGGATTGTTACCTAGAAAAAGAAATAATTGGTCTCTTTTGTGTAATTAGACCTACGGAGTTATTGGCTTGCTTTTAAACTAAAAGGTAGAACTTTGTGCATGAAACACCCCTGACTAAGCAGGGGTGTAACAAGGTTGGAGCAGAACGACGATTTCGCAGTTGTATTCGATTTATGAAAATCCTTTGGGAGATGTTTTTATGCGATTTTTAAAATCCCAAACATTAATTCCTCCGTTTGCATTAACGGCTGCTAGAGCACAGTCATCAGGTCGCCAGGCAATTGCTTCGACACGGCCTCCTACGAATGCACCGCCAAGTGCCTCACCATGACCATTCTTCTGGAGAAGCCAAACAAAAACCGAACCATCCCTTGATCCAGAGGCTAATAGTGACCCTCGATTGGAGAAAGCGAGGCTGGAAATCGCTCCAATATGAAGATCTAACTCTCCTGGTACCGTTCCTTCAGGACCATTACCTTGAAAACTCCAAACTGTTATTCGTTCACCTCCTCCAGTGGCAAGAACCGTGCCGGTTTGATCAAATGCTAGTTGACTTGGCTTGCCTGGATACCCAGTCATCTCAGCATCTTGCGCAGTTGAACGTCTCCAGAAATGAACAGAATTGTCTTGACTACCGCAAGCCACAATGTCGCCATCAGGGCTAAGCACCATCGACACGAGTGAGCCTTGCCATTCCAGCTTCTGATTGACCTGGTCACGAATTACATCATAAAAAGTGACTCGGCCGTAGCATGCAGTTGCTAATTCATTCGATTTTGACCAAGCAATCGCGCTGACAGTACTAGGATGTTTATCTGAGCGCCAATGTTCTTCTCCATCAGCACCAAAAACATAGACGTACTGCGAAAAGACTACGGCTAAGAATTGTCCATCTGGTGACCATTGGAGATGTTCAACCCATCCTTTACCGAGTTCCAATGCCTTATTGGACTCACCTTCTTTACTTTTCCAAATCAGAACACGTCCATCCTGACCTGCAGTAGCAAAAATATGTCCATCTGGATGAATGGACATCGCAAGTAAGCCACCTTCATGGACTTCCTTTCGATGCCAAAGGGTGGTTCCAGACTTGCCTTCAAAGGCATAAAGGCCCCCTGCAGCATCACCCACTAAAAAAGCCTTACCCTCTAGTGCCCATCCGCAAACAATTACATAATCGGCGACTTCAGTACTCCACCCCTCGTGAAACATACCCCGACCCTGAGGGCCGAGTTCTCTTATGTCAGGCATTTGTCGAACCCACTTTGCAAGGCATCTTCATCAAGGTTCCGACCGATGAACACGAGTTGATTTCGGCGAGGTTCATTACCCCACTCCCTATCAGGCTGTGAGGTGAAGAGCATATGTACACCTTGAAAAACTATTCGTCGTGACTCCTCTCCAAAACTGAGGAAGCCCTTCATTCGAAAGAGGTCTACACCTTTTTCAGCAAGGAGTTTGCTCAGCCAAGAGTTGAGCTTTTCAGGGTCGACATCACCTAATCGCTCGATAGCAATTGAACCCACTTCATCATCGTGTTCGTGTTGTGCTACCCAAGTTTTCTCTGTTTTTGGAAGGATTACAAAGTTGCTCTTGTCATTACTTACTTCATGAGCAAATGAAGGATCCAAGCTCTTCACTTTGATATCGAATTCCTCGGCCGTGTGCTGAGTGAATAAACCAAGATGCCCAGATTTCTCAACTTCAAGCGAGAACGACTTACGACCCTCGGACTGCAGCTGAAGGATCACATGCTTGTTCAGTGGAATTTTGTCACCTGGATGTAGGAGTTCACCAGGTTCAGCGTAAAGTCGCACACATGATTCTGCACCTTCATTGAGAGATTCTTCGTCTGTGCCTTGGTCAGCTACAACGACGAGAGACATCATCGGGTCAGGCCCCTCTTCGAGACTAACTTCGTAACAACCAGGCTCAAGTTGAAAAACACCCGTCCACTCAAATGGATACTCTGGTTCTAGGAAGCTGGGGCGGCGCTCCAAAACCTGGTCAAGGTCAAAAGCACCGAGGTTTAGAACAGTATCAACAGAGACATCTGCTTGCTTACTACGTACGACACGCGCCATACGGTTCATTTCACGTAGTCGTGCTTCAAGAGTATCGAGCGACTCATCAGAAACGAGATCAGTTTTGTTCAGAACCAGTACGTCGGCAAATGCAACCTGCTCGGAGCTCTCATCACTGCGTCCCAGTTGCTGATCAATATGAGCTGCATCAACAAGCGTAACGATCCCATCGAGTGAAAATTCTGAACGGATTTCATCGTCCATGAAGAATGTTTGAGCAACAGGACCGGGGTCAGCAAGCCCCGTGGTCTCAACCAATACATAGTCGAACTTATCGCGTCTCTTCATGAGGTTGCCAAGTACGCGAATGAGATCTCCTCGAACAGTGCAGCAAATGCAACCATTGGACATTTCAAAGACCTCTTCGTCGGCATTGATCACCAGCCCCTGATCAATACCGACTTCACCATATTCATTTTCGATGACGGCGATTCGCTTACCATGCTCTTCGCTCAGAATTCGGTTCAGTAGAGTCGTCTTTCCAGAACCAAGGAATCCAGTAAGGATAGTGACGGGTATTTTTTGGGTACTGTTCATACCTTTCAAGCCAAACAAAACATCCTTAAGAATGATAATCGTTATCTTTCCCTCGTATTTTATTATCCCCTCCTCAAGACAAACTTCGCAAACGTTTACTGAGAATAAAAAGATCTTCCTGAGAACATTGCTTCTGACCACCCAAAACGACTATCAATAGAGAAGAACAAGCAACCATGTCTCTGGTTCGAACGCCAGAAAAACGCTAATTTTAGTAAAAATTTTCCTCGGAATCGATTGCTATGAATGATATTTCCTACTGGCTAATGAAAAGTTCCCTTTAGGTGATAGCACCCGATCTCAGCGAATCAGAAATTTCTATCCAAACTTTATCCAAACTAGAGAAATGGTGAAAATGGAAGAAGAAATGCCTCTTACTAATAAAGAAGAGAAAAAAGACAAAGATGAGAACTCTCTACTGAATTATGAATACGACGAAGATGACGATGGTGTCGACTGGGAGACCTAATGAGATGACAGGGAAAAAGTCTTTTGATTTGCGGGTGTATGAAACTGTTTCACAGATACCATTTGGTCAAGTCGCTACCTATGGGCAAATAGCTGAGTTGATAGGTGCCTATGGATGTGCACGGCAAATTGGATGGTCCTTAAAGAGATTGCGCTTGCCCTCCACAATCCCTTGGCATCGAGTCATAAATGCCAAAGGAAAAGTATCAATGAGTATTGGTCGAGAGGGAACTGACTGGGTCCAAATAGATTTATTGAAACGCGAAGGTATTGTTATAGATCAGGAATTAAAGATTCAACTGCGCAGGTATTTATGGAAACCAGATCTATTTAAAGATTCGGAATAGAAAGACGATATGGCAAATAAAGAGAGCAATGAAGACAGGAAAGAGCGCTTCAAGTCGATGTCTAGTGATCAGAGGAAAGCATTAATAAGAGCAAAAATGAAAGCCCAAGGGTTACAAGAAGGGAGTGGGGTCCCAGGGAAAGATTTGTCTTCATATGACCGAGATGAGATCTGGGATCTCATCCAAGTGACTAGCTGTTTCCCTGAGATGCGAAGCAAACCAAGAGCAATGAAGCTAAAGGCTCCTAGCAAAAAGAAATCCTTAATTGCTTGGATACTGATTGCAATAGCTCTGAGTGGTGGAATGGTCTTGTATTACAGGCAATATCCATCGCCAGAGACAAGAAGAGAGTTATCAGTAGATGCAATGTTTGCTGATTAAGTCACAAAACCATCCTTCTCAGCATCGATATATGTCTGTTCATTTTTTCTTTGCCTAGGTTAAGAAAATGCCTAGGATTTCTATATTGAATAATCGCAAAATGCCATATCCATTATTCGCAATGCCTCTCAATATGGGAACAGGTACTTGGATCGTAACGATTATTGCTGGAGTAGGTTTTGTCGTCATGTTTGGTATTGCTTCAGCTGGTGGTGATTACCAAGGCTTAATAAATACAACATTAGAAAATGATGCACTAACCAGAAAAAAGAAGAACAGCAAAAAATGAATTTAATCGAGGTGGACAAGAAAGCTGCTAAGGCAATTCAAAAGCGTTTCGGGCTTAGCAACTATCAAATGCTCAACTTGAGCTGAGTCTTTGGTTTTGGAGCGGGAATTCTCGCCACACTGGTTTTACACTGGGTCTTCTCTCCTCATTAATAATGGACTACTTAACCCTTCAACCGAAAAGGCTAGGGAAGAACTGGTGAACGAGTGCTCCCAAAGTAATTCATTTAATCTAAAATAAATACCAATAAGTAGAGCTAAATGATTCCTGGCAACTTAACTATTTCCAAAACTGCTACTGCTGAATTAATTAGACAATCTGCATTTGGAGGAACTCCTGGTGAAATGCATATTGATTTATTACCTGATCGTTTTGGTGAAGGCTGGTTATATATTCGTTTAAGACCAGGAAAACTTACTGGCATTCCTGTTGCCAGAACTGATGGAGTAACCCTATTTGCTCCATCAGAACAAATTAGTTTATTGCTAGGTTTGAAACTTGATTATTACGGAGATTTGAGTGGTGGAGGCTTTTTGATTAGCACTCCAAAAGGAGCAGAAGCAAGCCCATGTGGCTCTGGTTTTAAAATGGAGTGTAATTAAAGGAAAGTAGGCTTTCCCTAGGGCTTAAACACCCAAAAGCAGCCTCATACTAGCAAAAAATTCGCCGAGATCCATTGGTATGACTGACATTTCTTATTGGCTAATGAACAAGTGCATTTGAGTGAGGGAAAGCGATTACAAGGAATTTGCAAAATCCATTCACACACTATTCACACATTTTCAAAGGAAAGAAGGGTCTAAAAGTGATGGGATGCGTCTAAAAACCTTCCTTATTTCCCCAAGACCGAGAATGCATCAATAAAACTTGATTAAATCAATATTATTTGATTAGTATAAGTAAGCAGCCAAAGCTTCTAAGCCAATGTCCTTCGCAAAGAAGGCTTTCATTTTCTCTTCTGTCCTTGCCACTAGCACAGGACTATTTGCTTGTGGGTCTTCTGATTCAACCTCCAGTGGTCGCCTAAATGGTGCAGGTGCAACCTTCCCCGCAAAGGTTTACACACGCTGGTTTTCTGATCTAGCTAAATCTGGCGGGCCAAAGGTTAATTATCAAGCCATTGGTTCGGGCTCTGGACGCAAAGCTTTTATTGATGAAACCGTGGATTTTGGGGCCTCGGATGATCCGATGAAAGCGAAAGACATCGCCAAAGTCACTCGTGGCCTAGTTCAAATTCCTATGGTGGGAGGCACAATCGCCTTTGGCTACAACAAAGCAGATTGTGATCTTAAGTTGACCCAACTCCAAGCGGTCAGAGTCGCAATGGGCAACATCAAAGACTGGAGTGAACTCGGTTGTCCTACTGGAAAACTCACTTGGGTCCATCGTTCTGATGGCTCAGGAACGACCAAAGCTTTTACCAATTCAATGCAAGCTTTCTCAAATGACTCCAGTGAATGGTCTCTAGGTACTGGTAAATCTGTGAAATGGCCAGCGGGTGTGGGAGGTAAAGGCAACGCAGGGGTCGCAGGTGTAATCAGACAAACACCTGGAGCCATCGGTTACGTCAACCAGTCCTACATAAAAGGGAATATCAAGGCAGCCGCCCTACAAAATCTTTCAGGTGAATTCTTAAAACCCAGTACTAAGGCAGGTGCCACTGCTCTTAATGGAATCAGATTGGATCGAAATCTTGCAGGTAAAAATCCAAATCCAACTGCAAAAGGTGCCTATCCAATTGCTACTCTGACTTGGGTGCTAGCTTATGAAACAGGCAATGGCTCTAAAACAAAAGCCATCCAAGAGACCTTAAACTATCTACTTAGCGATAAAGCTCAAAACAAAGCTCCTACACTTGGATTTGTTCCTCTGAAGGGTGACATCCTTAATAAGGCACGCGCTGCCGTAAATAGAATTGGAAACTGAGTTTTAGGATCAATTTAATAGGAGCTTTCATCAACTCCAAAATTTTTAAGAGGGGTATTTAACCCCTCTTTTTATTGGCTATATAAAGATTTAAAATCATTTGATTATGGACTTATATCGAACTTCCTTTAAGCGATACAGAGTTAATTAATGCTGGTAGACGTAAGCTGCTTAGCCATGAGAAGAGCACGAGTAAACTGGAGCACCATAAACAAAGTTGCATCCCGAGAGATGCATTTTCTCCAAGAACAAATAAAGCTCCTGAAAGCAATGTTCCAAGAAGCCTGCCAGCTGCATTCGCCATGTAATAGAAACCAACATTCAGACTCACGCTGTCTGCATCCGTATAAGCCAATACCATGTAGGAATGGATAGATGAGTTCATTGCAAAAACCACTCCAAAAGCAATTAAGCCAGCGGTAATAGCAATGCCTGGATCACTCTGCCTCCACAATGCAATAGCGATGAGTCCAGGAATTGCAATAAGAACAGCACTCCAAAACTTGACTGTGGAAACTCCTGGGCTGGATTTTTTTGCCCCAGACATTTCTTAAAGTGGGCGCTAAAGCCTGCACAAAGCCGTAACCAATCACCCATAGTCCTAGAAAAGCTCCAATCTCTGAAAAGTTCCAGTTAAGAGATGTCTCTAGAAAAACAGGTAATGCAACGACAAACCACACATCTCTAGCTCCAAAGAGAAAAAAACGTGCCATAGAAAGTGCGTTGATCCCTTTGGATTTTGAAAATAGATCTTTAAACATCGGCTTCTCCTTCATACGCCCCATATCACCAGGCAAGACCAGAGTCAAAACAAAAGACAGAGCCAGGCCAAATGCCATTAGCTCAACGGCCGTATTGAAACCAAAACTAATCAGCAAAACTCCACCCAGAAAAAATCCCACACCCTTGAGAGCATTTTTGGAACCTGTTAGAACCGCAACCCATTTAAATAATTGCTTTTTACCTTTCTGTTCTTCTTCCGGCGTTTCAGGAACAACTGTTTTGATTGCACTCTTTGCACTCATTTTGTTGAGGTCTTTGGCGATGCCACTGATTGCTTGCGCAACCATGACATAACTAACGCTTAACAACTTTGGCCAACTAGCAGCAACAGGAACCAACATCAGTAGAGCACCTATCTGCAGAAGAGTTCCTGCCCATAGGGTTAGTCGTAAGCCATAGCGAGCACCAATCCAGCCGCCATACAAATTGGTAATAATGCCAAAGAACTCATAAAAGAGAAAAAGAAAAGCAATTTCTAAAGCTGTATATCCAAGCTGATGGAAATGAAAGACCACCAACATACGCAGAGCGCCATCAGTAAGAGTGAACGCCCAATAGTTGGCTGTGACGATCCCGTATTGCTGCAGAGACGACAATTTCATTTGGTTATCTTTTAACCTTTGCTATCTAGATTCACGACATAAGAAGTTAGGTCTGCCATACGACAGCTGTAACCCCATTCATTGTCATACCAGGCAAAAACTTTTAATTGATTCCCATCTATAACCATTGTGGACAAAGCATCAATAATTGAACTGCGTGAATCATTGACGTAGTCAATGGAGACTAAGGGCCTTTCTTCATAGCCAAGAATGCCTTTCAAATCTCCTTCGGAGGCACTTTTAAAAGCTTGGTTCGCTTCTTCTACGGAGATTTTGCGATTTAATTCAAAGACAGCATCCGTGAGAGAAGCATTAAGGAGTGGGACACGAACAGCATGTCCGTTTAATTTGCCTTGAAGCTCGGGGAAAATCATTCCTATAGCTTTAGCCGAACCAGTTGTAGTGGGGATGAGGCTTTGAATACTGCTGCGTGCTCGCCTTAAGTCGCTTTTAAAAGAGTCAATTGGAACCTGTGTATTGGTGATGTCATGAAGAGTGGTAATGGCTCCATGCATGATTCCAAAGTTTTCATTGACGACTTTTACGATTGGCGCCAAGCAGTTAGTTGTGCAAGAAGCAGCTGTGACAACACGATGAATATTGGGGTCATACAGATTGTGGTTAATTCCATAGACGATGTTGAGTGCTTCTTCTCCTGCAACTTGTCCTGTTACTGGACAAGCAACGATGACCTTACTTATCCCGAGTTTGTCGAAATACGGGCTAAGGGCTTCTGGAGTTTTGTTCTTACCCGAGCAATCCAAGACAATATCTACCCCTGCATCTCTCCATGGGCAAAGGGTGAAATCACTTTCCTGGGCGTAGCCCAAAACATGTTCATCAATCAGTATTTGAGACAGGTCAGATCGAATCGAATGAGTCCAACGCCCATGAACAGAATCAAACTCAAGCAAATGCGCAGCAACTTTTGCATCACCAGCAGGATCATTAATCTGAACTAACTCAATATTTGGTCGACCCCATAAAGCACGAAAAACAAGACGACCTATGCGCCCAAATCCATTGATTCCAATTCGCATGCAAGACAATTGCAGAAAAGTCGAAGGGCCTCATAAATCAACCCATCAACTTATTTTGATATGTCAAATCTAGTTGATGAGCGCAGATTCTCAAATTCTTATAAAATGAAATCGATTTTTCTTTAACTGCTTCGTTAATGGGTTCAGTCGTAGCCCAATCACAGGCGAGAGACCTGCTTAAAGCATTGGCGGATCCTCTGAGATTGCAAATCATTGAATCCTTGTCTAACGGAGAAAAATGTGTCTGCGATCTCATTGCAGAGATCGGTCTTGCTCAATCCAAGATTTCCTTTCACCTTAAGGTCCTTAAAGAGTCTGGCCTTATCACTGATAGGCAAAGTGGGCGCTGGGTTTACTACAAACTAGATGTAGGCGCATTAAATGAATTACAACTTTGGCTAAAACAACTCACAAAAGACTGTCAGAAATCATCAGCTAGCTGTGAAAACAATGCGTAATGCTGAGGCACAATGAAGGCCGGCTTAATACCTGCTAGCAGGTTCCATTCACACAGTGTTCACACACTGCAATTCCCTAAGATCCCTTGATATGACTGAAATTAACTACTGGCTAATGAACAGTTATAAACCAATGATACCAATGGATCTGAGCGATCTCGGTAAATCTATTCTAGCAAAATTCTAGCAAAAAAATTCCGTAAAATGATTTGGAATTATTCAAGTGCTTCAAGAATTTATTCTTCACATATTAATTAAATCTCTTTTCCCCATAACGTTCTTTTATCCTTTTCTCGAGAAGAACATTTTCCTCATGAATAGGTAAAAAAGGATCTGGTAGAAGATGGGATCTTTGAACTGCAATAGGCCATATAACATCAAAAGCCTCCTTAGAAATACTTGGCTCATAAATTTCACCATCAGGAGGGTCAACTTGTTCCATAAATTCAGAAAAGTAAATCTGCTCTTTGCTTTCCTCAATCTCCATTAAAAATTTTTCAAATTCATTCTTATATTTTGCGAGCCAATTCTCGTACCTAATATTTTTAAGTATTTCCCATCCCTTGGTTGCCATTCTGTGAAGGATAATTCCATGCGCTAGTCTATCAATTGTCTTTTCAGCATGAACATCTATATACATAGAATCAATCGCTTTCTCTAGGAGAAATCTTGCAAAAGACGTTTCAGAAGAGAACACATCACTTGCAGTCTCTTTATTATTCAAGAAATTTACTTCACCCTTATTGCTACAATATTCATGTATTTCTGACAACCTTGACGAGTGACTATTGCTTAAACGTAGATTTATTTGTTGTTTAATTAGCGAGAAATTTGATTTGTAAGTATGAAGATTAGACGATTTTTGTTTTAAATAGTCCTGATAGTTTTTCTTTCCTGAGCAAAAAGGACATGACTTATTACGCTTGAGCTTGGTGATAGATGATGAGAATTTATGACCCTTTTTACATTCAACATTTATCTCATATGAAAGCCGATATTGCTCTTCATCAAATTCGCCGAGTTTTAATTCGGAGTTTTCAGTTAACCAATCATCAAATATTTTTATTCTACTTTTATCAACAGGCCTAATATCCCTATTTTCAGAATCAACCTGAATTCCGTTTCTGGAAAGTATTTCTATAATGACAGGTATTTTTATTTTATATTTCTTCGCTAAATAGCCCAGAGGTGGAGATGTCTCTTTATAAAGATTGCAAATTATTTGTTCTTTGCTTGAATCTGCGAATTGATCAAAATTCACTTCATTTATTTTCCTCTTCTGTTTTTTGAGCTTTAAAAGTGCCTGCTTCAATTTCACAACCGAATCTTTATCGCCTCGTTCTTTCGCTATCTCGCAAAGTCTTTTCATAGGCTGCTCCTCATCAAAGCGAATCACAGCATCAACTTGTCTCTGAAACTCAGCTTGATTCATTAATTACTCCAAAAGCGTCTGCAAGTATAGATCTGCTATGAGATCACTCTCATGATAACAGAACTAAAACTAAATTCAATTTTGATTCCCATACAAGGAGAAATGTGACGCCCTCGGGGGGAATAATCCCGATTTTTAAAGGCTTTTGGCTCTATGCCGCTTTTAGAACTGGCATACTCTTACTACCAATAACAATAGTCTCGTAGACGATAGGTTCGCAAGCCACTTAGTTTCATGGCAAAAACAAAGCACTTTGGATCACGCATCCAGCAACGAGGCATCCTCCAATCATCCATAGAGATGGCTCAACGCTATGGGTTCCCGCAAGGGGACAAAATGATTCTTGGAAAAAAACAAATCCGCAGAGTCCTTAAAGACCTGGATCAGGAAAGGAAAAATCTACTGAAAGCACTTGATCAAGGTGGAGTTATTGCAGTTGAAGCTGATGGCGTATTAATCACTGCCTATCAATTCGACTCATACAAAAAATATTGAAGACCATGAATCAACTGCCCCAAGATGATCAAGCCTCCAGTAATCAAGCATCTAATCAGGCTCTTTCAAAAGATCTCCAACTTGCCATTGCACGCATCAAAAACATTGACAAGGAAATAGCAGCCTCGATTAAGTATGCATTTCTAAGAAAAGGAGTAATGTTAAAGCCTCTTAAAGAGTTTTCAATTGGCGCTAAATATGGTCGATGGATAGTTACTAATTTAATAGAGGTTGAAGGGGGAGTGTTTAACTACATTCTTCGTTGCTCATCATGTGGGTATGTACTTAATGGGCGACATCGATTCATTAACCCCGAATATTTAAGAGTTTGCCCTAAATGTTTTAAAGGGGTAAGACAATGACAATAACTTGTAAGCAAGTTTCTCACAGCAGGAAACTATTAGACATAAAAAGATCGAGGAAAAGAAGATTAGAAGCCAATGGCTCATACCCAAATGAATGGAATAAATTACCCGTGACACGTCAATCTGCAAAAACAGTTAAACCTTATTCACCTCAGTATTTCAATGCCAACCCATGTAAGAATAATCATCTAGCGCCAAGATATACATCCAGTGGTCATTGCTCAGAATGCATAAAAGTCAGGCAAAAGATAATTGACACCTCAATTAAAGAAGCACGTGCACAAGAGATCATAAGAAAAGAAGAATATAGAGAATGTCCTGAATGCAAGAAATTATTTTTAATTCTTCCATCCTATCAGCAAGATAAAATCTTTTGCTCAAAAAAATGTTCTGGAGCAGAAGCAAAAAGAAATTGGTTAAGTCAAAATCCAGAGTTGAGGAAAGTCATTGCAAATACTTATACAAATCAGATTATTTCTGAAGGTGGAGAGAGATATGAGAAGATGAGAAAAAGATCCACTCAATATAAAATCAAAAGATACAAAGAGGATCCTGCATATAAACTGATCCATTTAGTAAGAAGCACTTTGTTAATTGCACTTAAAGATCAAAGCTTAGAGAAAGAAGAAAGAACATTGAAATACTTGGGTTGTAGCATCAATGAGTTTAAAGAGTTTATAAGAAAGCAATTTAAAGTTGGGATGAAGTGGGAAAATCACAATATAAATGGATGGCATCTAGATCATGTGAGACCATGTAAGAGCTTTGATTTAAATCAAAAAGAACAATTTTTTACATGTTTTAATTTTAGAAATTACCAGCCACTATGGGCAAAGGAGAATATCCAAAAGAAAGATAAATATTCCCAGTGTTCTGAAAGGTTTTGGATTCAAAGAATGCTCAGGCTTGGTTTTAAAGGTGAATTATTTCCTGTTTATCTAAACTCATCTAAACCACCTTAATGATTTCAGATTAAGGCGATCATAAATGAATTTAATCAAATCAAATCAATTTTCTTATGTGTCTAGAACCTGGCGATTTCCTAATTTGGCTTGAGAGAACAAACTCTCTTTCAACAAGACAACTCCATAAATTAGATATCTATTGGAGCGATAACATTGAGACATCAATTGATGAGCAACTTCATTCCATGGTTCAAATGGCATTAGCGGAAAGAGGTGCAAAGTCAGTGAAGAGTAAAAGATGGCAAGACATAGAAAAGCTAAAAAAATGTCTTCAAATATCAAATCCTTTTGGGCGATTCTTTATAAGGTTATGGAGTCTTTTCGGTATAAGGAATGACGCATGAGAGTATTAAGTGAAAACCAAAAAAGGCTGACAGAAATATTGCTAGTGGCATTTTGCTTCTTACCATCTAGCAACCTAGCCCTTGCCGGAATCTATAGATATCCAAATGAGGGCATCCACTTAGAATGTGATGATGGAAAGCCAAACCACTGGGTAATCATTAATCCTGGTAGATATTACAAAGATAGGGGAGATGGCGCTGCAATATTTAAATTTCCACTTTCTGCCAAAGAATACTATTCAGATGATGCTTATTATTATTGGTCCCACTACCCTTACAAAGAAAAAGCAAGCAAGTTAGTTCCATACAAATATTCTTCCTCAAAACTATGGCATGACAATTGGATCCAAGAACCATCAAAAAAAGGAATCATCAAATATCAATGTAAATATCGAAAGATGAATCAGGTAGAGAGCGATACTTTGCTAAAAGACGCAATCAAAAGATGTTCAACTACTTCATCCCCTTTCTACTCCAAAGAGAACTGCAGGGGATGGAAGGGACTCTCGCCAGAGGACATAAAGAATGATTAGGCCATTACTGCTTTTATTAATACTTACTGGGTCCTCTGCTTTTGCTAACGAAGAAGCCGCAAATACCTTTAATGGCATAGTTCAAGATGACATCACTTTTTATCATGGCTGTGGAACAGGTTGTCACTCTCGTCATTTTCAATTAACTGATCCAGTATTGATAGAAGGAAGTTGGACAAGAGTAAAAGTTATGAGTGCTACTTATAGCTGGGACTCTAAAAAACGTGTTTATGTACCAGGAGGGATAAGAGGAGCAGGTAATAAAGAGCCTGACAATGCAAGTATCTTCTGGATATTTGCTGATTGCAAAGGGAAGAAGGTTGCCTATGGAAAAACACCTAACCCTTCTGAAATGAATGAGCCAAGAGATGTCTATTACGGATCTAACATGGGCAAATTTTCAGGGAAACCTCAACAGGCATCAGTCAATCATTCTCCCTATGACAAGTGGGCACCTTTATGCCTAGAGAATCAATCTCCTGGTAAAGAGATGGGTCATGAAAATAAAAAGGTTCTACTTACTTATTACAAGGAAGTCATGAGAGGAAAGCCTAAAGAGCTACAGGAAGAATTGGAATCCAAGGCAATCACCCTTGTTATCCAGAAGTACGACAAAAGGCTGAAAAAGCGGCTGAAAGGTACAGGTGTAAATCCAAGTTATATGGCTGATTATGAGGACGAATGCAATGTGAGAGTTAAAGCAGGAACCAGTCAACCTCGAACTTGGTCGGTAATGGAAAGGTTTGAGGTCGACCTTTGTAAAGGAGAAGCCAAAAGGTGGAGCTGGTCTAGAAAAACAGGCAAGGTGTACGACGATGACTTCTAAACTTTCGTTCAAGGGAAATAGTGCTTCATTAGTTCACTGGCTTACTAAAGCAGGCTGTTCCTTTATTCAATCAATCCGAACGAGACGCCACGCTGACTGGTTAGAAGAGCAACGAGCAATAAGAGCAAAAGAACAAAGAATAATAAGTACTGAACGACCCGACCAATGCCCCATATGCGGTCATGGGCCTCTTGCCAAAATTCTCTACGGACTACCTGATTTCAAAGATCCAGAATTTCAACGAGCACAAGAAGCAGGAGAAATTACTTGTGGAGGTTGTTGTATTACAGGAATGGAACCAAAGTGGCAATGCGTTGAGTGTGGACAAAGAATTTGGCAGCCACCTCTTTGGGATGAGAGACAGGCATTGGCCAGATACAGCCCTTCTTATAGGAAACAATTATTCGAAGAAACAATGAAAGCAAATGGATTTAAAAGGACTAACAGCTCAAACTAGAGGAATGAGTCAAAATAGGGAGAGGGAAAACTTGCCAAAATTCCAGCAAAATTCCAGCAAGCCTCTAACCCTCAATTAGCTTTCTAACCTCTTTTATCGCAATGGCTGACAAAAATATCTCGTATTGGCTAATGAACAGTTATAAACCAATGATACCAATGGATCTGAGCGATCTTCGTAAATCTATTCTAGCAAAATTCTAGCAAGCTATTAATAGTCTTATTAGCTATCAGTTTCTATTCCTTTTTCTCGGACTTCGACTTTGAGTCTCATAAATCAATAAGTTCCAAAGTCCGCTTACAAAGCCCTCCAAGTTGATCTTCTAAGAACGAATGAATTGGAAGCCCAGCACACGCAAACAATGTGAGGCTACTAATTGTTTTAGTTGCATCTAATTCGCTACCCATTAGTTTCGACAGATTCATCTTTGGGTCTTTAAGTTGTTTTTGAATCACTTCGATCACATTTAGAAGCCTTTTCTTTAAAAGAGGATCAGTTAAATAAAGCTTCGCTTCTTCTAGATCCTTAATCCCATAGTCCTTAGACATTTTCGAGGAGCCGAGTTCTTCTAACTGTGGAAGAACAAACCACATCCAATGGCTTTGTTTTTGACCTGATTGAAGTTCGGTGATGGCAATTTGAAAAGCACTAGGTTTGCCAAGATTCTGAGCTTTGTGAAAGATTTCCAGTCGATTTTTCATTTCTTCTCTTCTTTTTACCTGAATTAGAAGCGATTCCAAATCAGTGGCATCGGAGAATCCAGGGCCTTCACAGGCTCTAGGTCCATCTTTGTGTTCCCAAATGCAGGCTCTACGACCATCTTTGTGCTCCCAAACATCGAAATATGGAGGATCGTCCTCTGGATCGCAATCACAATGCATAACTAATTCCCAACCACCTATCCCATCTCGATATGGATTACTAGTCATGGCAGCCTTACGACCCTTCAACAATCCCAGTAGTGAAAACAGTAAGCGTTTCATTTCGGCTCGGGAAACTTTCTTCTTAGAAAGGCCAAGCCTTTGAAACCAATCAAAGGAACCATTAGTCATTTTTTAATCCACAATTTTTAATCCAAATTTGGGACTCCACCAATTCCTATTCCTTAGTGCATCTGGTTTTCTACATTCATAAAAGATACCTCCTTGATTCGGGATGGTTTTAACTTTTGGCTTGTTCCAATTGGGATCTCCAACGCTTAGAGAATCTGGAATCAATCGCTCTTCTAGGGTTTTGATTGAACCATTTACCGAACATATTTCGCCTGGTTCAAGATTCAGGCTTTTACTAAAGAGATGTTTAGTAGTTCCGGCGTGAAAACATTTAGAGCTAATTACTTCTACTATTGCGCCCTCATTAGTTAGCCCTTCTGCTATCTCTTTAGCTATCTCTGAATTACAAATCTCGATTGCTTGCTCTTTATTTTTAGCGATTGGATGGTTGGCGTATCTATGTATTTCGTAGAATCTGTTCTCCTTAAAATTGCCATTGAAATATCTTGGATGCCCAAGCATGGGGAGGAAAATGACGAATACCCATGCCAAGCCAACAAGAGGATGGGAGGTAGGTAGTAATGCCAACAACAACCCCAGCGGGTATACGTAACGAGGAAGCTTCTTTTTGTCTTTCAGCTTCTGACTTGCTCGTTCGGCTTTTTCAATAAGAGCTTTTGCTTTAGAAGGTGAAAGTTTTGCCTCTTCTCCAGGCAAGGGATCGATCTTGATCCCTGGAGGGAGGGGTTTATTAGGGTCAAAGTAATCGTCCAAATAGTCACCAACATCGCCCTCTTTGAAAAGATCCTCTTCCTTTTCTTCCCCTGCTAAATATTCGTCTTCATCTGTGGGCTCAGTAGTTACCAATGTGTCCGGGTCCAATAAAATGCGATCCGTTTCATCGGCTTCCTCTTCAGTCATCGGACGCCAGCTTTTGCCGTCCGTACTTCTTCTATATCCCCTTATGGGTGGGTTTGGAGGTGTATAGCCATTTTCGATCCTCTCCTTAAACACTTCCCATTTTTTGAACTCTTCTTTAATTTCATCCAACTTTTCAGAAGGAAACTCAGGATCAGCAGATCTTTTGGCAATCATTTTCTCCCATCGATCTATTACCTCTAACCATTGCCTTCGTGTTTTCTCGCTCCTTTCTTCCTTAGGTTGATCAGTCACCGTTGATTCCTCCTAGCTAAAGAGCAGAGTTCCAAACGCTCCTGCAAAAACTGAAAGCATAAACAAGATAATTGGGCAAGAATAGAAAAAGGGAAAACTTGCCCAAATTCCAGCAAAATTCCAGCAAGCCTTTAACCCTCCAAAAGCTTTCTAACCCCTTTTATCGCAATGGCTGACAAAAATATCTCGTATTGGCTAATGAAGAGCGAGCCTGAGATGTATGGCATTAACCATCTAAAAGAAGAAGTTTCAACTCTTTGGGATGGAATTCGTAACTACCAAGCAAGGAATTTTATGAGAAGAATGTCCATAGGAGATAAAGCATTCTTTTATCATTCCAATTGCAAGCCTCCTGGAATAGTTGGACTTATGGAAGTGCTGGAAACAGGTTTAATTGATCCAACACAATTCGACCCAAATGCAAAATACTATGACCCAAAATCCTCACAGGAAAATCCCCGTTGGGATTGTAATCGCATGGGCTATATTTGCCAATTTGAAAAGAAATTAACCATAGAAGAACTAAGGGCTTCATATTCAGCTGAGCAACTCACTCTTCTTCGCAAAGGTAACAGGCTTTCTATAATGCCAATACAGAATAAAATCGCTATAGAAATAATTAGCAGGTTAGGTGGAGTTATATAGGAGCTAATACACTTCAATAGAAAAAGATCAGACTACGCTTAACCAATATCACAATAATTAGAGTGAAAGTATTACTAAATTCTTCATAGTTCCGTTAGTTAAAAGGGCTACACCAGAGAATCGCAAGAGAACATTTTACCTACGTACAATCGGGTAATTGACCTGGAGACCGCACCGTTTTGAACCAAAAACCCTGCAAGGGCAGCCTGGATTAAACGGTATTGATCCCAATTTGGATAGCGTTCAATAAATGCTGCCATAGCAGACTGCAAAGCAACAGGCAACTCTGTCTGAAAGCTAACAACTCCTTCATTCACTTGCTGATTTGAGTCCTCGCAAACATTTAACGGAGCTTCATTCACTAGTCCATTGGTGAGAGGACTTACATCTGAACTTTGCATCTTCTTTTGTCTTGAAGTCACACTAGTTCCTCACAACTCTTGCCCTCAGTCAAGTAGATGTGGTTTTACTGATCTAGGCAATTCTCAAAATGAGAATCCAATGCTGAAAAAGTAATTAGAGCATGACGCTGCATCTCCATCCCTAAAGGGATGGATTCATGATTTAAGTCAAGAGGAAAACACTCTCTAGATCCTTTTTCCACATGTTCTAGCCATAAAAAGGTCGCGAAGGTAAGAAGCTGTGGAAAAGCTGTGCAATAACAAGTAAAAGTCAGGGGAATATCGTTAACAAGCTATTAATAAGTCTCGCTAATCAGTAGGAGAATCCCAAATGGTTCTCACAGCTTCTGCAACTGCTTTTGCCGATGGCTTTGGCCAATGAGCCTCAAAACCTCTAACCCCGGATTCCGTTGACTGAAAAACAATCTGGAGGCTCCAATCATTTTTGTCTCCATCTAAGGAAGCCCACCAGCTTCCCTTCTCAATCTCTAAAGAAACAAGCTCTTCAGGCATTAATTGGTCTTGAAGTTGATTGTGTTGACTCGTTAGCTCGGAAATTATTGCCACCAATACACACCACTCGGGTTCTGTAAGTTCAAACGCCCAACCATTACCTCCAATTAAAAATTGGAACTCCCCTCGCATTGAATCTCGAGATATTCGCCAACCAGGGCCCTCATTTTGAATCACTTATTTAGCCAGGAAGCAAATCTGGCTGATCCTGCTCATCACTTAATTCAACAATGGCTCTATGAACTGGCTTGATACTGGATTCCTCTAAAAGACCATCAAAATCATCAAATCTCCTTTGCTTGGCTCGAAATGCTATCCGAACAGTAGTGAGATAGCGATTAGGAGAATGCCGAATTAGGCTCTCACCTCTGGCTGCTAGATCCTGTGAATCGACACTTGCTTTGAGCACTTAGGAGCACCTGTTTTTAATTATTTTAATTGACAGAGGCTTTCTTTTTAAGCGAGAAGATCACTATGAAAAGGAATTTTGATGGGATAAGACCTTTGAATGGAACCTGGTGACCTCAAAACAATCTTCCTACCAAGACCTAAAGCTGCTAAAGGCGGCCTTATATAGCCCACTAAATCACTGACTACCTCCAAATGCTCAACATCCAAGCATTCAACACGTATAGTTCCCCAACTCCTAGTCATCCTGCAATAACGTAGTGGTTCAAGTTGTTCCTGAAGATTTAGATTTTCTCTGTAAAAGGAAAAAACAAGCTGTTGAAGCTTATCCATAAGCAAAACTAACTTCTTACAAACACAACCTGGCAATACTCGTGAGCATGTCACCAAGGACAGAGGAAAAGCTTCAGATTTCAAAGCAGAGTGGCACTCTTGCGATAGACCTTGGGAATACAACAACAGTTGTCGCATTCCAAGGAGAAAGAGAAAGTCGGCCTCGCCTACTTGACATTCCACCTCTTTCTAGAATTAAGGGTGAGATCCCTAGCCTTGTTTGGTACAACCCAAACAGTGTTCCAAACTTATTAGTCGGGAATCAAATCATTTCTTCAGGACTGTATGGGCAAAATGATCCGCATCTTTTTAGAGATTTCAAAAGGTGGATAGGAAAGCCTCATGAAGAATCACAAAAGGAGAAACTGCTTTCTCCAGAACAATCAGGGGAAATACTTTTAAAAGAGATTTGGAAGCATTTACCAAAAAACATTGAGGTTAAAAGGCTCGTTCTTACTACACCCATAGAAAGCTACCGTGCATACAGAACCTGGCTTAACAAAGTATGTTCTCAGCTTCCTGTGAAAGAAATTGCCATTGTTGATGAGCCCACGGCTGCTGCCTTAGGAGCAGGAATGCCTCATGGGTCCAAAATTCTTGTTTGTGATTTTGGCGGAAGCACAATAGACATCTCTCTAGTTGCAATTGAGGGGGGAGAAGGAAAAATCGCACCAATTGCAGAGTTAATTAGATTCAATGGAGAAAATCTCTTTGACAAAAGTCGACAAAATATTCGTACCGCAAAAGTTCTTGGCAAGTCTGGGATTCGTCTAGGAGGTAGAGATCTAGATAGATGGATTGCAAATCACCTATATCCAGACAACATTCTTTCCGAAGACCTGCTAAATGGAGCAGAGAGACTCAAATGCCGTCTAAGCAACTCAAACCTTAAAAGTTCGGAAATACTTACTGAAATAGTTATGAACAAAAAAACACTAAAAGGGACTCCTCTAAAGCTCAACATTAATGATCTTAATGAGTTACTAGTCAAAAGAGAATTACTCACTACTTTAAGTAAACTTCTAGAAGAAACACTTTCTGGTGGTAGAAGAAATGGATGCAATCTTAATAACATTCATGGGGTGATTGCCGTTGGAGGAGGATCAAGGGTTCTTGTCCTAAAAGAATGGTTAAAAAACACTACAAAGCCAGCTCCATTAATTACCCCTCCACCTATTCAGGCTGTGGCAATTGGAGCCTTGGGACTAACACCAGGTGTTCAAGTAAGAGATGTACTTCAGCGAGGTATTTCACTTCGTATTTGGGAACAACGAAGTGAAAAACATATATGGCATCCTTTATTTGTAAGAGGTCAAACTTGGCCAACCACTAAGAATCTAGAGATAGTTCTTGCGGCGAGCCATCTAAATCAATCAAATCTAGAGATTCTTCTTGGGGAACCCGAGAACCAAGGAAATCATGAAGTTATTTATAACAAAGGAATGCCAAGTATTAAATCACTCTCAGATGAACCTCTTATTTCTGCTTTGCCAAAAGAAGCAATCTCTCTATCTCTTAACCCTAATGCCCAACCTGGCGAAGATTGCCTAAAGCTTCAGTTCAGAATCAACGAAGAAGCGAAATTAATACTAGAAGGGGAAGACTTACGTACTGGAAAGAAGATTGGCCCCAAATACCTATCTACAGTGCGATGATCTCCAAAACCTCTATAAGTGTTTCTTTCAACAAAGATAGACCCCTTCTTCTTCATCTAAATCTTTAAGGCGCAATTCAATATTTTCGGTCCTACGAGTAGGGACTATTCGACCACAGAAATCCGGCTGAACAGGTACTTCCCTATGGCCCCTATCAACCATTACAAGCAACATAACCCTCTTTGGCCTTCCCCAAGCCTGCAATGCTTCCAAAGATGCTCTTATTGTTCGACCGGTAAAAATCACATCATCTACTAAAACAATCTGCCTACCTTCTATTGTTGGAGGTAAATCATTGGGTTGGGCCATCCTTTTGCCGATTCTGCCAATGTCATCCCGATGAAAAGTTGGATCAACACTACCTTGATCTATCTTATGGCCCGTAAGTTTCTCAAGCTGCAAAGCTAAAACTCTTGAGAGATGAATTCCTCTAGTTGGAATACCCAACAAAATTAGTTCCTTACTATCAGTTACTGTCTCAAAGACTTGGCAAGCAAGACGCGCAAGAGTTCTTCCCAACTCTTCTGAGGAAAGTATCTCGACTCTTGCTTCTCTGTTTTCCTCAGGCATTTTTAGTCCCCTCAAGGAAATTTTATGCGCATCCTTTCTTAGGCAAAAGCAAAGGATGCGCAAAACCTGACAGAAGTGAAAACAATTCCATATCTAAGGCCCCAAAAGAAGTAGTTTGATAATTAGAAACAGCACATCAAGGAAGCTTGGCTGATCAAAATGCCCAAAATCAGCTCAGGAGATCAATAAGTTCCGAGCAAGTAGCGCCTGTTGTATTGGCGATTCTTGATGGCTGGGGTTACAGCGAAAACTCCGATCACAATGCAATTAAGACTGCCAATACTCCAATAATGGATTCCTTGTGGCATGCCTACCCACACACTCTTATCCAAGCAAGTGGAGAAGACGTAGGCCTGCCAGAAGAACAAATGGGCAACTCTGAGGTAGGGCACCTAACCATCGGGGCTGGGAGAATAATTCAGCAAGAATTAGTAAGAATTACAAAAACTGTAGAAAATCAAAGGCTAGGTGAAACGAAAGCACTTTCCAATCTTGCAAGAAAATTAAGGCAATCCGGCAAAACCTTGCATCTTTTAGGACTCTGTTCAGATGGTGGAGTACATAGTCATCTCAATCATCTTTTCGGTCTATTGAAATGGGCTAGTGCAACCGGTCTCCAAAAAGTTATTGTCCATGCCATCACTGATGGCCGCGATACTCCAACAAAAAGTTCTGCCTATTATCTTGAGCAAATTCAAGAAGTAATTGCTCTAACAGGAGTAGGCAAATTAGCCAGCATGTGTGGTAGGTATTGGGCAATGGACCGTGATCATCGATGGGAGAGAACGCAAAAGGCATACAATCTACTCACAAATCCTCAAATAACTGTTAAAAACGAATCTCCTAAAGAATTGCTAGAGAAAAGCTATGCAGAAGGAGTTACAGACGAATTTATTGAGCCTATAAAGCTCTCAAAAGACTCTCTTGAAGATGGAGATGGACTGGTGATATTCAATTTTCGTCCAGATCGTGCTCGACAACTTTTACAAGCCCTAACAGCTGAAAGCTTTTCTGAATTTCCTCGTGATTCCCAACCTGAACTCAACATCGTCACATTCACCCAGTATGAAGCAAACCTAAATGTTGATGTCGTCTTCCCTCCAGACCCTCTCGAGAACCTTCTCGGTCAAGTCATCTCTGAACATGGGCTTCGTCAATACAGGACAGCAGAAACAGAAAAATACCCGCATGTAACATATTTCTTAAATGGCGGGATCGAACAACCTCTGGAAGGAGAAGACAGACACCTGGTTCCTTCTCCGCGAGTCGCTACATATGACTTATCACCAGCCATGTCTGCAGAAGCCCTTACAGATAGCTGCACCAAAGCAATTGAAAGTGGACTTTATTCTCTAGTTGTGATTAATTATGCAAACCCAGATATGGTTGGTCATACAGGCATTATGGGCGCAACTCAACAAGCTATCTCTACTGTCGATAAATGTCTTGGAAGACTATTGGATTCAACGGGGAAAATGAGTGGAGCATTATTAATTACTGCTGACCATGGAAATGCAGAGCTTATGGAAGGGCCTGACGGTCAAGCATGGACTGCACATACTACAAATCCTGTTCCAGTAATCCTTATTGAAGGAGAAAAAAGAAAAGTCATAGGGCAAGGCAATTCAATTCAATTAAGGACCGGTGGAGGGTTAGCAGATATTGCTCCAACAATCCTTCAACTTCTAGGACTACCAAAACCAGTTGAGATGACAGGACTCTCACTAATTGAAATTAGTCCTACAGTAACAATTAACCCTAAATTAGCTCAGCCAGTCTGAATAAAATATGTTTGTCTCTCAGGCAAAGCAAACCAATGATTGATAAAATTAATTCATTATGATTACTTCAATTCTTACCTGGGTATGGGCAGCATCTGGAGTGCTCCTAATCTTATTAGTTTTACTTCACAGCCCAAAAGGTGATGGCATGGGCGGACTAGCTGCTAGTGGAAGTACAATGTTTACGAGCGCCAGCAGTGCGGAAGCAACCCTAAATAGAGTCACCTGGATATTTTTGGCTATTTTCCTGAGCCTAGCAATAATCCTCAGCGCAGGATGGCTAAGCTAGAAAACCCTTTACGACTTAATAATGCTCAAAAAGCCTCACTTAAATCTTAGCAAAAATATACTTTTTCTGTAAAATTATTAGCTTAGCTAAAAAATACCCAGCAGAAATATGACTCCTGATTTTCCTAATTGAGGGTGAGTGAATGAATAAAAAAGGACCGGTGGAAAACCGGTCCTTTTTTATCTTTTATTGATGAGAGAAATTCATCAATAATCAAAATCGCCTCCCATACCTGCTCCTCCAGCAGGAGCAGCTTCTTTCTTCTCAGGCAAATCAGCAACTATGCACTCGGTAGTAAGGACCATACCGGCTATTGATGATGCATTTTGAAGTCCAGAACGTGTCACCTTTGCGGGATCAACTATTCCTGCAACAAGCATATCTACATAGTCACCTGTCGCAGCGTTATAGCCATCACTTACAGGCTTACTTTTTACATTCTCAGCAACAACAGCACCGTTTGCACCAGCATTCTCTGCGATACGCATTAATGGGGCAGTAAGCGCAGCTTCTACAATATTTGCCCCTATCAACTCTTCGCCAGAAAGAGATTTTTCAGACCATTTCTGAAGCTCTGGAGCTAAATGCGCAAGGGTAGTACCACCCCCAGGAACAATGCCTTCTTCAACAGCAGCCTTTGTAGCGTTAATAGCATCTTCAAGACGAAGCTTCTTATCCTTCATTTCTGTTTCAGTTGCAGCTCCAACTTTGACGACAGCCACTCCTCCAGCAAGCTTTGCTAAACGTTCCTGAAGCTTCTCTTTGTCATAAGTAGAGTCAGTCTCATCCATCTGTTTTTTTATCTGCTCACAACGAGCATTAACTGCAACCTCATTACCCTCAGCAACAATAGTTGTGGTGTCTTTATTAATAGTTACACGCCTAGCTGTGCCCATCATCTCCAACTTGGCATTTTCAAGTTTAAGGCCAGCATCTTCAGTAATGAGTTGACCATTTGTTAAGACTGCCATGTCTTCCAGCATTGCCTTACGACGATCTCCAAAACCTGGGGCCTTAACTGCAGCAACATTCAGGACGCCTCGTAAACGATTAACTACCAAAGTGGCTAAAGCCTCCTTCTCAATATCTTCAGCAATAATCAGAAGTGGTTTACCAGTACGCGCAATTTGCTCAAGGACAGGGACCAGGTCCTGAACTAAACCAATTTTCTTATCAGTAAGAAGGATGTATGGCTCATCAAGAACCGCTTCCATTCTTTCAGTATCAGTTGCGAAATAAGGTGAGATATAACCCTTATCAAATCTCATACCCTCAGTAACTTCTAATTCAGTTGTCATCGACTTACCCTCTTCAAGAGAAATCACACCCTCTTTGCCCACTTTATCCATAGCGTCAGCAATCATCTTGCCAACTTCTTCATCATTACCTGCAGCAATAGTTCCACATTGTGCGATTGCGTTGCTATCACTGATTGGTTTTGAATTCTCTTCTATCTTTTTAACCAAAAATTCAGTTGCCTTATCAATACCTTTCTTCAAGGTGATTGCATTAGCGCCAGCAGCAACATTTCTCAGTCCTGCCTTAACCATTGCATGAGCTAGAACTGTTGCAGTAGTCGTTCCATCTCCTGCAGCATCATTGGTCTTAGAAGCAGCCTGGCGAATCAAAGCCACACCAGTATTTTCAATGTGATCTTCTAGCTCAATTTCTTTGGCAATGGTTACACCATCATTAATAATTTGAGGGGCACCAAATTTCTTTTCTAAGACAACATTCCTCCCCTTAGGGCCAAGGGTAACTGCTACCGATTCAGCAAGAATGTCAATACCTCGCTCAAGTGCGCGACGGGCTTGCTCGTTGTAAATAATGCGTTTAGCCATAGTTAGGCAATTGTTTAAGTAAAGGAAAAATTTAAAAGTTAAGTGAAGTCAGAAGATCAATTAACTACAGCCAAGATGTCTTTTTCTGACAAAAGAACATACTCATCACTACCAAGCTTGATGTCAGTTCCTGCATACTTGCTGTAAAGAACTTTGTCGCCAATTCCAACCTCTGGAGACTGACGAGAACCATCATCATTTCTTTTGCCTGGACCAACCTGTGCAACCTCACCAACCTGAGGCTTTTCCTTAGCAGTATCAGGCAAAAGAATGCCTCCAGCAGTCTTCTCCTCAGATTCAGATACTTTTACAAAAATGCGGTCTCCAAGTGGCTTAACAGTGGAGACGCTGAGAGAAACAGCAGCCATAGGGGGGGATTAAAGAGCAACAACGTGGGCGCTTAAACGCCGCCAACGGGAGCGAGTTAGCACTCAACACCGAAGACCGCCAACCTATGTCCTACAACAGCTGGGCGACCATAGCCGACCTGTGCGGGTGACCGTACCTTTAGCAAGCTTGTACCTTGCGGTGGTAATCTTGCGCGGCTCTTGAAAGGCATGCGCTAATTAAGCGCAATCTATCGTTCTTTAATTTTCTTATGGCTGCTGCTGCTACCGCTTCCGCCGGCACAAAGGGTGTTGTTCGCCAGGTGATTGGCCCGGTTCTGGACGTGGAATTCCCTGCAGGCAAGCTTCCTCAGATCCTAAATGCACTACGAATAGAAGGTACTAATCCAGCAGGGCAAAACGTTGCACTAACTGCTGAAGTCCAACAATTACTAGGTGATCACAGAGTCCGTGCCGTAGCCATGAGCGGAACTGACGGATTAGTACGGGGTATGGAAGCTCTTGATACTGGCGCTCCAATATCCGTCCCTGTAGGAGAAGCAACACTAGGGCGAATCTTCAATGTCCTTGGCGAACCTGTTGATGAGCAGGGACCTGTAACCACATCTTCTACTGCCCCAATTCATCGCCCAGCTCCTAAACTTACTGAACTGGAAACAAAGCCCAAAGTCTTTGAAACTGGCATCAAGGTCATTGACCTCTTAGCTCCCTATCGACAGGGAGGCAAAGTAGGGCTCTTTGGAGGAGCTGGTGTTGGAAAAACTGTATTAATTCAAGAACTAATTAATAATATTGCGAAAGAGCATGGTGGTGTTTCGGTATTTGGAGGGGTTGGTGAACGCACCAGGGAAGGAAATGATTTATATGAAGAATTCAAAGAATCTGGTGTTATTAATGCTGACGACCTAACTAAATCAAAGGTTGCTCTTTGCTTTGGCCAAATGAATGAGCCTCCAGGAGCACGTATGCGAGTAGGGCTATCAGCTCTCACAATGGCTGAGCACTTCAGAGATGTAAACAAGCAAGATGTTTTGCTTTTTGTCGACAATATTTTCCGCTTTGTACAGGCTGGTTCAGAGGTATCCGCTCTCTTAGGGAGGATGCCATCAGCAGTTGGTTATCAGCCAACCTTAGGTACAGATGTAGGGGAACTCCAAGAAAGGATCACATCAACCCTTGAAGGATCAATTACATCTATCCAAGCTGTATACGTTCCTGCAGATGACTTGACGGACCCTGCTCCAGCAACAACCTTTGCTCACTTAGACGCAACAACAGTGCTTGCTCGAGCCTTAGCCGCCAAGGGGATATATCCAGCCGTGGATCCACTGGACTCAACAAGCACCATGCTTCAACCCTCTGTGGTTGGAGATGAGCATTATCGAACAGCTAGAGCTGTTCAATCGACACTGCAACGCTACAAAGAGCTTCAAGACATCATTGCGATCCTTGGTCTTGATGAACTTTCCGAGGAAGACCGAAAAACAGTAGATAGAGCTCGGAAAATCGAGAAATTCCTTTCTCAACCATTCTTTGTAGCTGAGATCTTCACTGGCATGGCTGGTAAATACGTAAAACTAGAAGACACAATTGCAGGCTTCAACATGATCCTGGCAGGAGAGCTTGATCATCTTCCAGAGCAAGCTTTCTATCTCGTTGGGAATATCGATGAAGTAAAAGCAAAAGCTGAAAAAATCAATGCAGAGGCCAAAAGCTAAAGGTCTAAACTCCAAATTAAAAGCATCTTTCCTAGAAAAGATGCTCCATCAAGCTTCTCCAATTCCACTTAAATCTTTTTCAAAATGACCCTCACCCTCAGAGTGCTGGCGCCCGACAAGAGCGTTTTCGACGGCACTGCCGACGAGGTGATTCTTCCTAGCACCACTGGTTTAATAGGAATCCTTCCAGGGCATATCTCTTTGGTTACTGCTATTGATATAGGGGTTTTAAGGGTGCTGGCCAATGGCAAGTGGGATTCAATAGCGTTAATGGGTGGTTTTGCTGAGGTAGAGAATGATGATGTAACGGTTTTAGTTAACGGAGCAGAGCTAGGAAGTGATATAGATACAAACTCTGCTGATTTGGAGCTAGAAAAAGCCAAAGCAGAATTCAATAAACAGGCAGACCAACCAACATCAACGGACAAATTAAAGGCACAACAAAATCTCAACAGGGCCCGTGCAAGAGCTCAAGCAACAAGAAACGAACGCCAATAAACAACAAAAGAGAGTTCCTCAAAAATTGTTTTCAATAAATGAGTTTGCAGCTGCTTATAGATAATGGAGACCCAAAAGTTTGGGAAGAACTAACATCAACAGGGCTGTTTTCGGGGATCACAACAAATCCCTCTCTACTCCGTCGTGCAAAACAGTCATGTCGAATTGAACAATTAAAGAAACTAGCTAAGCATGCGGAATCATTAGGATATAAAGAGCTTCATCTACAAGCCTGGGGAAGAAGTCAAAGGGAACTTGTCCTATGCGGATCCCAATTAGACCTCTTAAAAACAAAACAACTAAAAATATACGTCAAAATTCCTGTAACTTTTACTGGCAGTCAAGCCGCAAAGGTACTAATCGAAAAAGGTATCTCAGTCACTCTGACAGCGTGCTACGACGCTAAACAAATAATTATTGCATCAGGGCTTGGAGCAAGTTACATAGCCCCTTACCTAGGTCGAATAAACGATCTTGGCGTTGATGGGATTCAAGAACTCAAAAGAATGCAAAAAGTATTAGATGGCCTAGGGAGCACATGCAAACTTTTAGTAGCAAGCATACGCAACCCAAAAGAAATCATTGAACTGGCTTCAGAGGGAATCAATACATTCACAATCAGCCACAAAATTGCAAAGGAACTCTATGAAGTCTCTGCAACAATCATTGCTGAACAGCAATTCAATAATGATGCGATGTCCACTCAGTAATAGTTGGAAATACCAAATCTTAATCTTAAGCAGTTCCGCAAAAAGTAACCTCTGGAAATTTTAACTTTGCTTCCTCAAGGCTTTTGCCTTTACCCTCTTCCTGCCAATAATTAATTACCTCAGTGGCTTGATTTAAAACCTCAACCCTTTCATTATCTGTAATCCAACTCTTGCCCTCTAAGGCTGTTTTCAAAGTTTCCCAAGCATCCTCTCTTGGCCAAAAGAAATATGCAGTTAATGGGCTAGGCCCGCCCCCAACAATTTGATCCACCGCCAAGGCAACGTTATCTGGCAGCCAAAGGATCTTCAAGAGAAATCTTCCTTCATCAGCCTTAGGTGTATGGCCTGAAGGAACACCATCAGCATCAATAGTCGCCGTAGCAAGAGCTGCTGCTGCACCAAGGATCGGTCGGCCTTCCTTAGGGGCCTTGTTGTTGTTTTCAACTGCTGATTTAGCCT
The DNA here is from genome assembly GCA_003280185.1 of Prochlorococcus sp. AG-363-L02. The sequence goes on along the minus strand of QCFP01000002.1, from coordinate 45,049 downwards.
CTAAGGCAGCTGCATCTTGGTCTCCTGAGGCATTAACAGCCTCCTGCTCAGCAGCAGCGCCTTCTGGAACAGTCATGTTGACAGTAATCAAAGTCCGGACAAGGGACTAACCTAACAGCCCTGCAACACCTTTTTCACTCTGGACCCTAAAGGCATACTGCTATTTGACATCGATGGCGTGATACGTGATGTATCCAGAAGCTATCGGCTAGCAATAAAGGAAACGGTTTATCACTTTGTTGGATATAAGCCCACAACTAACGAAATCGATGTTTTAAAAGCAGAGGGGACTTGGAATAATGACTGGGATGCAAGCATGGAATTAATAAAACGGCATAAAAAGAAAGAGGCTTTAGATAAAGAATTACCAATTCAATCTGAACTTGTAAGGGTGTTTAGCAATTTCTACTTCGGTGGCGACCCGGATGGAAACAGCAAGGATTGGAAAGGCTATATATGTAACGAACCACTATTGATAAAAAATAATTTTTTTAATTCTCTAACTCAAAAAGGATTTTCATGGGGATTCCTAAGCGGGGCTGAAAGGCCATCTGCAAAGTTTATTTTGGAAGATCGACTTGGGCTCAAAGACCCTCCTTTAATTGCCATGGAAGACGCCCCAAGCAAACCTGATCCAACTGGATTATTAAGGATAGCCCAGTCACTTTTAAAGCAAGAATTAGGCAAAGAAGCTCCAGTTATTGCTTATTTAGGAGATACCGTTGCTGATGTTTTAACAGTTAAAAATGCTCAGAAGCGAATGCCTAATCAACTATTTAAAAGCCTTGCTGTCGCACCACCACATCTTCATGGGGAAAGCAAAAAAGAAGAAAGAAAAGCTTATGAAAGGCAACTAAAATGTGCTGGCACAGACATAATCCTAAGCTGTACCGAAGATCTAATTCAATATTCAGAGTTTATTAGCTAAAACTATGCCTAAAATAAAAATTTAGCTTTCAAAAAAATTAGCATCTCTCTACATCCTCGACCTTAGAAACAGCGCTCTCAGTAAAAACTTCAGACCCATCATCTGTAACAAGCACATCATCTTCTATTCTTATTCCAATTCCTTTCCAACAGTCATCTATTTCTGGTTGCCCCTCTGGCACTGGAAGACGCTCACTAATATAAAGGCCTGGTTCAACTGTTAAAACCATACCCGACTGAAGATCTACAGGATATTCTCCTAAACGATATGCACCTACGTCATGAACGTCTAATCCCAACCAGTGCCCTGTACGGTGCATATAAAAATGTCGATACAACCCTTTCTCAATAACTTCATCCACACTCCCAACCAGAAGGCCAATCTCTAAAAGCCCCTCAACTAAAACCTTTAGAGCAGCTTGGTGAACTCCTTCTGCATTTTGACCAGGGCAAATAGTCTCAATAGCAGCTTGCTGTGCCGCAAAAACAATTTCATATAAAGCTCGCTGCTCAGAGTTGAATTTACCGTTAACAGGGAATGTCCTTGTGATATCAGCGTTGTAATAATCCTCCAAAGAGCAGCCAGCATCTATCAATAACAAGTCTCCATCTCTCAAAGGTGCGTTATTAGCCGTGTAATGCAAAATGCATGCATTATCTCCAGTCGCAACAATTGATCCATATGCAGGGCCTCTGGCACCTTTTTCTAAAAAGTGTTTTTCAATAACAGCTTGTAGCTCTCGCTCATTCATCCCAGGTCTAGCTACTTTTCTTGCCAATTCGTGAGCTTCAACAGATATTCGAGCCGCCTCTCTCATTCTCTCTAACTCTTCTGGATCCTTTCTCAAACGTAATTGATGTATGAAAGGGCACGGTGCAATAAGCGAATAAGGCGCCAAACCCCTTCTGGATGCCATGTCAAGTTGAGCAGACCAAACTCCCAAAACAATCTCCTCAACTTTGGAATGCTTTCCTACTCGAAATGCAATGGATTCAGCTCCAACAAGATAATCGCCTAAACGCTGCGAAAACTCGTCTAAAGGATGCGCAAGATCTGCCCCAAAATATTTAACTGCATCTTTTATTCCGCATCGCGAACCTTGCCATACCTCTAAGGATGGATCCTTAGGGTGAACAAAGAGAATAAATCTCTCCCCTAGTGGCCTAAAGGGCAAAAGTAGAGCTATAGCATCAGGCTCATCAAAGCCCGTGAGATACCAAAAATCACTATCTTGCCTAAAACGATGCTCACAATCTGCATGATGGGTCACCAACGATGCAGCAGGAATAATTGCCGCCACATCTCCCAATTGAGCTAAAAAGCGTTCACGCCGTTTGTTAAAAGTAGTCAAATCCATCACAGCTGAGGGTTAAAGCAAATGAGACACATCCGAATAGAAAAAGACTTAAGAAACAAACTCCATAAACCACATCCTTAATAGCGCATCTAGGACAAGACTAAACTCCATTCCCTAAATGCGATATAACCTTCGTAGGGATATCGGAACTTGCCGAGAAAACTGCAACTTGCTTTATTCAAAGCAAAAGGTCTACTCAAAACACTACGTTTCCCTTTCAGGCTTAACCTCTAATTTTTCGCCTCTGTCCTGAGTCATTTCTACCACAATGCAGAAATGCAGAACTAATGGGAAAATTCATCAGGATGCTTGCCTTTCAACTCACACCTAAAGCATGAGCTCCGACTTATTTGTACTAGCCCTGCTTGTGATCATCGTGCTCACCGGCTCCGCGCTATGTTCAGGAGTAGAAGCAGCCCTACTTACTGTTAACCCTTTTAGAGTGCATGAGCTTGCCGCACGGCCTAATGCATTAAAAGGGTCTAGAAAACTTGCAAAATTACGCCAAAGGTTGGGTCGCACTCTTACGATTTTAGTAATTGCAAACAACGGGTTTAATATTTTTGGCAGCCTCATGCTCGGAGGCTATGCAGCGGTTATTTTTGAGACAAGACAAATAAGCGGCGTTGCCTTACCACTTTTCTCAATAAGCCTCACGATTTTGGTAATACTATTCGGGGAAATATTGCCGAAAGCCCTTGGAAGCCGGCTTGCACTGCAAGTGTCATTAGCAAGCGCACCTATTTTAGATTTTCTGGGATTAATAATGCGTCCACTTTTATTGCTTTTAGAAAGAATAATGCCTGCAATAAGAGCGGAAAACGAATTAAGTACTGACGAAGAAGAAATCCGTCAACTAGCAAGACTTGGATCTCAAAAAGGACAAATAGAAGCAGATGAAGCCGCCATGATTTCCAAAGTCTTTCAGCTCAACGACATCACTGCTCGAGACCTGATGACCCCAAGAGTTGCAGCACCAACCCTTGATGGTTCTGCAAGCCTATCCTCCCTTCGGAGTACTCTCTTGAATAACGATGCCCGGTGGTGGGTGGTCTTGGGAGAAGAAGTTGACAAAGTTCTAGGGATGGCAAATCGAGAATGTCTCCTAAAAGCTTTGCTTGAAGGTCGAGGCAACATGACACCTGTCGAACTTAGTCACAGCGTTGAATTTGTACCAGAAATGATCCGTGCCGATAGGCTTCTTGAAGGTTTTAGGACCGATAAAGGTGGTGTCAGAGTAGTTGTAGATGAATTTGGTGGATTTGTTGGTTTAATTCGAGCCGACGCTGTACTAGCAGTGCTAGCTGGTTGGTGGAGAAAATCAAATCCATGAAAGAATTCCAACCAACAGCTCTAAACTGCCATCAATTGTTATCCAAATGGAGAGAAAATTTACAGATCAGTTACCGAGAAAAAAGCCTTCTAAAAGGAGAGCTCATCAATCTCGATAAACACATACACCGACTTAATGAGAGACGCTTAAGAATATCTGTCTTTGGACGAGTAGGTGTTGGAAAATCAAGTCTTCTAAATGCTCTACTAAGCGAAGAAATATTCGCAACGGATGTTGCTCATGGGTGTACTCGTCAAATCCAAACTATCCAATGGGAGATGAATATCAATCAACTTAAAACTGTTGAGCTCCTAGATACGCCCGGCATAGATGAGATCTCAGCAGCAGGACGAGGTCGCCTTGCTGCTCGCATCGCTCTGCAATCTGATCTAATCCTTCTTGTGTTAGATGGAGACATTAACCATGTCGAACTCAATGCTCTCCAGGCACTACTCCGAAGTGGAAAACCAATTGTTGTTGTTTTAAATCGATGCGACCAATGGACACCTAAAGAAAAAAATGAGCTTATTAAAAGTATTCGAAACCGACTACCAAAAGCAGCTCAACAAATCCAAATAGAAGCAGTTTCAGCTGCACCACGTGAGGTTCACCTTATAAATAATCAGAAAGTCAGAAGTCATAGATGTAAGCCAAAAGTAGAGGGACTGCGCAAGTATCTCATTCAGATACTTGCGCAACAGGGGGAACTGCTTCTTGCCTTAAATACACTTCGACTGGCCGACCATTTCCAAAACCAACTTAAACAAGTGAGACTTAAGCAAAATAAAACAGCAGCTCAAGGTCTTATAGGCCGCTTTGCTGCGATAAAGGCATCGGGAATAGCAGCCAATCCACTATTACTATTTGATTTGGCAGCAGGTATAGCCTTTGATACGGCTCTAGTGATGCAGCTCTGCAAAATATATGGGATACAGATGGGAGGTCCTGCTGCAAGACGAATGCTCACAAGACTATCTGGTCATAGCATCCTCCTAGGCAGCGCCCAGTTAGGTATCCAACTAGCTTTAAGCAGTTTGAGGCAACTGCTTCTCATCGCCGCCCCATTCTCGGGAGGGTTAACACTTGCACCCGCTGCACCTGTAGCAATTGTCCAGGCTGTTATCGCTGTTCACACAACCAAGTTGACCGGTCGAATGGCAGCAACAGAACTTATGAGAGGAAGTAATCGACGAATGGCAATTCCAACAACAATGCTCAAGTATTTAGCAAACAGCGATCCACAAGCAAAGAACTGGTTAGGCGAATGGCCTATTGCTTCACAAAACGAACGTCACTATCTGAAAGCTTTTTTACCATGAAAAGGGAGAAAAAAGAAAACGAAATTGCTCTGTTTGGAACAAGCGCAGATCCTCCAACCTATGGACACCAAGCTCTATTGAAGGGATTGCTAACTCTTTTCCCAAAAGTTAAGACTTGGGCCAGTGACAACCCAATTAAGCAACACGGAGCACCAATCCTGAAACGCCGGGAAATGTTAGACGCTCTAGTGAAAACCATCTCCAACCCTCACTTGGAGCTAATGCAAGAACTGAGTAGCCCTTGGACTATTACTACCTTGGAACGCGCAAAAGAATTATGGCCTACTAAAGATTTGATATTTGTAATTGGGAGTGATCTTACTAGTCAAATTCCTACCTGGGTTCAAGCAAAAGACATTCTTCAGAAAGCTCGAATAGGAATTGCACCTCGTGAAGGGTGGCCAATGGATCCCTTGGCAATAGAGACTTTGAAGTCTCTAGGTGGTCATATCGAATTATTGCCTCTTAAGATTCCAGGTGCCGCGAGTTCAAAAGTTCGAAATAATACATCCCCAAATGACATCCCGAGGGAAATTTTGCCAATGTTGTTTGAACAAAATCTCTACGGCTTAAGTGCAAAAAAATAATGCGTGTAGCCCTTGCTCAACTTAATCCCTTAGTTGGAGACCTCCTGGGAAACGCTGCACTTATCGAAGCTGCATGCATAGAAGCTGGTTCTTACTCTGCAGACCTACTAGTTACTCCTGAATTATCGCTTTGGGGATATCCCCCGAAAGACTTGCTTCTAAATGAACAATATATAAAGCTCCAAGAAAGAATTCTCCAATCCCTTTGTGAAATCATTGCGACTAAAGTTCCCAAAATAAGTATTTTAGTTGGAATCGCTGAAGGTATATCTGATCAAAGAATCCCAAAATTATTTAATTCAATAGTCCTAATCAATGCTGAAACATGGAGAGTCGTAGCGCGCAAACAACTTCTTCCAAGCTACGACGTCTTCGACGAAACGCGTTATTTTCGAGCTGCAAACTCTCCAGGAATGATTCATTTCAAAAAAAATGGCAAAACCTGGAAAATTGGAATAACTATCTGCGAAGACCTTTGGGTCGAAGAAGAGCTGCAAGCACAACGCATAAGCGGTCCTGACCCAATCAAAAAACTCATTAATGAAAAAATCAATTTATTAATAAACCTCTCTGCATCACCATTCAACACCTCAAAACAACAATTAAGAGTAGACATTGCGAATAAAGCCAGCCAAAGACTTAATTGTCCCGTGATCTATTTAAATCAAGTAGGTGCTAATGATGAACTGATTTTTGATGGTGCAAGCTTTGTCCTGAAACATCCGAAAGGGATGGTTCTACAGCTACCAAGCTATCGTGAGAGTTTAGAGATTTGGGATACAAACCACATCCAAGCACTAAAAAATGAAATGGATAAAAATTACATGGAAGATGTCTTACATGCACTGGTTCTAGGTGTACGTGACTATGCTAAAAAGTGTGGTTTCAAGAAAGCTCTATTAGGCCTTAGTGGAGGTATTGACTCTGCTTTAGTAGCCGTTATTGCTTCTGCTGCGTTAGGAGCAGAAAATGTAACTGCACTGCTAATGCCTTCCCCTTGGAGCTCGCAAGGATCAATTACTGACTCAAAGGAACTTGCAGAACGATTAGAAATTTCAACGAAAACGATCCCAATAACTCAACTAATGGAATGCTTTGACACTTCCTTAAAGAAATCCCTTGGGGAATCTCCAAAAGGTGTAACTGCTGAAAACTTGCAATCACGTATACGCGGTACTCTCCTCATGGCAGTAGCGAACCAAAACAGTCAGCTTTTACTCTCCACAGGCAATAAATCTGAACTAGCCGTTGGTTACTGCACTCTCTATGGAGACATGAATGGAGGATTGGCTGTGATAGGAGATCTCTATAAAACAAATGTCTTTGAACTTTGCCATTGGCTCGATAACCAATCAACCGAAAACTTTCGTAAAAACATTGGACTGCACGTTAAAGGCGATGTGATTGGGAAAAAAATACTTGAGAAATTGCCAAGTGCAGAATTACGTGAGAATCAACTAGACAGCGACTCTCTACCTGCTTATTCGATTCTGGACCCAATTCTTAGAGGCTTTATAGAAGAACGACTTACCACAAAAGCATTAATAACCAAGGGATACGATCCAGAACTAATCAAGAAAATAAGTATGCTTTTGAAAAAAGGTGAATTTAAGCGGAGACAAGCTCCGCCAGTCTTAAAGATTAGTCCTCAAGCCTTTGGTACAGGTTGGAGAATACCTATAGCAGCCTCATAATGCCAATATCTGGTCAGTCTGTTTTTGTTTAGCCAACCTATAAAAAAGCAGTTATAGCTCATGGGATCTTCCGTTCTCTCTAAACCAATGGCCACCATTGGGATTCCAAAAGAAATCAAAGCTGATGAACTCCGTGTTGCTTTAACTCCAGACGGAGTAAAAGAGCTTGTTACACAAGGATTAGAGGTACGAGTTCAAGCTGGTGCAGGCGAAGGCGCAGGGATCTCAGATGATTACTTTGCCCAGGCAGGCGCACAAATCGTGAGCAAGGAAGAGGCTTGGTCCACACATCTTGTTGTGAAGGTTAAAGAGCCCCAAAAAGAAGAATTCTGTTTTCTACGGGAAGACATGGTCCTTTTCACCTATTTGCACCTAGCCGCCTATCCGAAAGTTGGCGAAGCACTGCTGAAATCTAAAGCAACTGGGATTGGCTACGAAACAGTACAAATGCAAACTGGCTTTTTGCCACTATTAGCACCTATGAGTGAAATAGCTGGCCGATTAGCTGCCCAGACAGGTGCGAACCTTCTTGAACGTCCAAAAGGGGGTAGAGGGGTTCTAATTGGTGGGTGCACAGGTGTTAGTCCCGCGAAAGTTGCCGTGCTAGGAGCTGGCACTGTTGGGTGGAATGCTGCAAGGGTTGCAGCTGCAATGGATGCCGAAGTAATTCTGCTAGACCGATCGCCAGAGAGACTTCGTAAACTTGAAACAAACAGAAAAGGAAGGCTTGTCAGTTTGGTCAGCAGTAGAGGGCTTCTTGAAAGAATTGTTCCTACAGTTGATCTATTGATTGGAGCAGTGCTTACGCCCGGAGGTCGAGCACCAACATTAATCACAGAAGAAATGGTTCAGCAAATGAAGTCCAATTCGGTAATAGTCGATGTTGCAATTGACCAAGGTGGATGCGTTTCAACAAGCAAAGAAACAACACATACTCAACCCACTGTGAATATTCATGGTGTTCAGCACTATGCTGTTGGGAACATGCCAGGTGCTGTTCCTTTTACATCTACCGAAGCACTGACAAGTGTTACGCTCCCCTACATTCTTGGCATTGCTGGAAGGGGTCTCGAGAAAGCAATTACTGAAAGGCCAGAACTTCTGTCTGGATTAAACACGGTCAATGGCTCAATCTGTCATCCAGGCGTAGCGAAGGCGCTTGGGGTTGCTCCAAGACATCCAATGGCTTGCCTTAGGTGACATTATTAAGTTATTAACTTCCAAGCGAAGGCAAATTCCTTATATACAGCTTACAAAAGTAGTTAATCTTTAATACTTCCAAAATATCAAGTAGTTTCTCTGACTGACTTGACTGGTCTTCGTAATGCCTCTATAGATATCCCTTCCCTTAAAAGAGTTACCAACCCAGCTGCCTCAAGATAACTTTCCGCAGTTAAAACTTGATTGGAATCTAAAGCACTACCTTCGTTCTCGAAGCCAAGAGCAGCCTTAGTCACACGAAGTACGGATTGATTCGTAACAGCAATTACCGGAATTTTTCGTTCTAAGCATGCAAGAGTAGCTTCTCCTCCTAAGGCTCCGTCAGGAACGACCAGCGCACCAATATCCTTAGCAGACAACAAGTGATGCGCATGAGGCAAGGCCTCGGCTAAGACCTTTGCAGGAATTAAATCAGGGGCTCGACTCAACCCAACCAGAACAGAAGATAAAAAAGTATGTCCAATCTCCTCTCCTGCGACCCTAGGATCAATTGAAACCTCTAAAGGCAATGAATTAAGTGCGGGAGAATGAGCGCAAGGTATGCCTAAATGACGAACAAGAAGGTGACTTATCAATGCCTCAGCACCAGCTAATAAGTCAACACCATGTCCTTCCCGGTAATCCTTAAGATCATCAGAGCCAAAGTCATCAGGAAATCTAGACACCACAGCAATAGCAGTTGCTCCATGCTTCTTCAAAACCTCACCACCCCTAAGAAGTGACGCTGGGCACTCCAGATCACCCCAACTACTTCCACTGGAACCCTTCCTAAGAGTTATCCCCAATGAGGTATCAGTTATAACCACAGGGCCAATATTTAATCCAAGACTGGCTTTACATCCATCTGCTACCTGCATATGCCTCTCTCGTAACTCTGTCTCAATTCCCGCATCTAGAAGTAAGCCAATTCGTTGCTGCCGCACTGGTTCTAACAGTATCTCTCCAGCAGTAAAGCGATCCAAGCTATATCCTTCAACGTAAAATATGCGAGGATCATTCCAGTAAAGAGAGCCTCCATTCATTACGTTTGGATGGGTTATCAAACATCCTGCAGCTGCAGCTAATAAGCGTGCTATTGGCATTGCATCACCTGCATAGCCACCAAAAGAACATCCAATGCCTGATGGAATCACTAACAGGGTTGGCAAGGAAGCTGACTGAATTAAATTGTTTCGCGAAAAAGATAATTTCATGGATCATTCAGAATTATTTTTCTCCCTTGATTACAACCGCCTCAACAGTTATCAGTCGACAACTTCCTGACTCGCAAGGCCTAATTAAGGTAATCGCCCAACGCAAAGGTTTCCCAAGACTCTTCAATTCCCTTAACAGCCACTGCCGCAAATGCTCTGGAGGCAATTCATCTGGCCAATTCAATTGAAGTTTATGAGTATTTAACTTCATGTGTGATATGACCCGAAAAGAAAACTAAATGACCCTTATGTTTACAAAAGGGTGTAAATACAATCTTAATATTATCAGTCCTAAAGAATAGGTAGAGATTCTGAAAAGACAGAGTCAAATATTCTCTGTTTGAAAAATAAACTATTGTGGATACCTATAAAGAAATAGCGCTATGTAGGAAAAAATATATAAATACCCTTATTAACCTCTAGCTGCAAGAACCTCCAACAACCTCAAGAATCTCTTGAGTAATAGCAGCCTGACGAGCCTTATTGTAATCAAGGGTCAAAGTCTTTGCTAATTCCTTTGCATTATCACTTGCATTATTCATCGCAGTCATTCTGCTTGCTAATTCAGAAGCAGCTGACTCTTGCAATGCTCTCAAGAGTTGGTTTTGCAAGTAAAGAGGAAGTAATGAGTTAAGCAATTGCTCAGGACTTTGCTCAAAAACAATATCTGAGGGAAGACTTGGTTGCTCATTTGCAGGTCCAGAACCTTTTTCAACAGTCAAACGACTCTCTTTGGTTGTAAGCCTAAAGATCTCATCTTCTTCTTCTGCTATTCCCTGAGGGTCTAATGGCAAAAGTGTTTGTACGACAGGCATACAACTTACCAAATTAATGAACTTGGTATAAATCATCTCTACTCTGTCGGTGCTCTCAGAAAGGAATTCCGCCAAAACCTCACTGGTAATTGACTCAGCATCTTGAGCAGTTGGGACTTGCTCAAGATCAGCGAAAGTTGAACGAATTTTATAAGTGCTTGATCTGTTTTGAAAATATGTAATTGCTTTACGACCAATTAAGACTAAGTCAGGATCAAAACCCTGGGACTTTAACTCTGCAAATCGCTGCTCAGTTCGTTTAATAATATTGGAGTTATACCCTCCACATAAACCTCTATCACCAGTTACTGCTACTAGCGTGATTTGTTTTAGGTCACGAGTCTTTAGTAATGGTGCATCAGCAAGTTCGAAGCGAATACGAGATTGAATATTTTCCAAAACACGTGCTAAACGATCTGCAAAGGGACGACTCCTGAGAACCTGTTCCTGAGCACGACGAACCTTGGCTGCGGCTACTAACCTCATTGCCTCAGTGATTTTTCGTGTGTTTTTAACTGAGACAATCCGGTCCCTAATGTCCTTTAAATTAGCCATAGTTAATTCCTCCTAGATATCTAAAAGGATTAAACCGAAGCTAGCATTGAGGTTTTCACCTCATTTATAGCCTCTTTCAACATGTTCTCAGTATCTTCTGAAAGCACCTTCTCTTGTTGAACTTTAGAAATAAACTCGGCCTTATTAGTTTTTAAATATTCTCGGAGTTCCCTAGCAAATTGTGTAACCTCTTCCTCTGGGACTTCATCAATAAGCCCTTTGACACCTGCATAAACAATCGCCACCTGCTCCGCGAGATTCAATGGAGCAAACTGTGGCTGCTTGAGCAATTCGCGCAAGCGCTTACCTCTGCCAAGTTGATTCTGAGTAGCCTCATCGAGATCAGAGGCAAACTGAGAGAAGGCTGCTAGTTCATCAAACTGGGCCAATTCTAATTTTAATGTTCCTGCAATTTTCTTAATTGCTTTTGTTTGGGCAGCACCTCCAACTCTGCTAACCGAAATACCAACGTTGATAGCTGGACGCAGTCCAGAATTAAAAAGATCAGAGCTTAGAAAGATTTGGCCATCAGTAATAGATATAACGTTTGTAGGAATGTATGCAGAAACATCACCAGCTTGTGTCTCGATGATTGGCAAGGCCGTCATTGAGCCTTTGCCCATTGAATCTGATAATTTTGCTGCTCTTTCAAGTAAGCGACTATGAAGATAGAAAACATCTCCTGGATAGGCCTCACGCCCAGGAGGACGACGAAGCAATAAAGACATCTGGCGATAAGCCTGGGCCTGCTTTGTTAAATCATCATAAATAACCAAAGTTGCTTTGCCTTTATACATGAAATACTCAGCGATTGCGGCGCCGGTATATGGAGCCAAGTACTGCAAAGCAGCTGGGTCAGATGCACTTGCATTCACTACCACCGTGTAATCAAGGGCTCCCTTCTCACGCAAAACCTCAACAACGTTTGCAACTGATGCGGACTTCTGGCCTATAGCTACATAAACACAGACGACATCTTCACCTTTCTGATTGATAATCGTATCTAGAGCGATTGCTGTTTTACCTGTCTGACGATCCCCAATTATGAGCTCACGCTGGCCACGTCCGATTGGAATCATGGCATCAATCGATGTGATCCCTGTTTGCATCGGCTCATGTACTGACTTTCTCTTAATAATTCCAGGAGCAACAGATTCAATAAGGCGAGATTCAGTTGAAGATATTTCGCCATTCCCATCAACTGGTTGTCCCAACGGGTTAACAACCCGTCCCAAAGTACCTTCCCCTACCGGAACTGAAGCAATTTTTCCTGTCGCTTTAACAGTGCTTCCTTCCTGAATCCCAAGGCCTTCTCCCATTAGCACCGCGCCTACATTGTCGTCTTCAAGATTCAGAGCAATCCCCTCAGTTCCATCCTCAAACTCCACCAATTCGCCTGCCATGACCTCCTCAAGGCCATATATGCGTGCAATGCCATCTCCTACTTGGAGAACACTACCAACATTGCTAACGGAAACTGACTTGTCATAGTCAGCGATCTGCTTCTTAAGGATTGAGCTGATCTCGTCGGGACGAATGGAAACCATGAGGGTGTTGAGGTGTTTGGGTGAAAAACTTGTTTAGGGGGTGGTGAAGGAGAGCTAGCTCACTTTGGCCAGCGCCAATCCAAGGCGGCGAACTTGACCAGAGACGCTTGCATCAATGACCTTGGAGCCTACGCTAACGACGAAGCCACCAATCAAATTCGGATCAACCTTGAGATTGATCTCAAGCTTTTTAGTACCTGCTACTAGCTGAATCTTCTTTAAAAGTTCTGCTTGTTGACTTTCTGTAAGCTCAGAGGCTGACGTGACTGTTGCAAGCGCAATATTGCGCTGATCACGATAGATCTCGAGTAGTCGCTCAAGAACTGAATCAAGCAAACCAATGCGTTGGCGATCAGCCAAAAGCTTTAGAAAATTAAGAAAGGATGGGGTCAACTGCTTCGCAAAAAGCTTTTCAAGAGCATCCTTCTTAGATTGAACTTCCAAAACTGGAGAGGCCATCGCATCACTTAGCTCCGGGGTCTCATTCCATAGTTCAAGCAAGGACTTTGCCTGAGTCACGACCTTATCAACCTCTTTACGGCTCTCTGCCACCTGGAGAAAAGCCTCTGCATAAGGGGTTGTAATGGTATTTAGTAGTGGCATCAGGAAGCTCCCATGTTATTAATTGACTGGGTTACAAAATCTGACTTAGCTTTCTCGTCTAGCTTTCTAGGCAATGTCTCCAAAGCCTTCTCAATGGCCAAACGAGCAGCCTCACGACGCAACTGAGAGCTAACTCGAACAGCTTCTGCATTCAGATCAGATGCGGCCCCTTGCTTAATTCGAGCCATTTCTTCAACAGTGCGCTTTTCACTTTCTAAGCGAATAGCTTCAGCTCTAAGCTTGCAATCTGAACGTATCTGTTGAGCTTTCTGCTCAGCAGCAGCAAGCTCTTTCTGAGCCTCTTGAAGTGCTCTTGATGAATTAGCAAGACGTTCTTCAGCTTCTGTAAGGTCAACCAAGATTGCTTCTCTTCGGCGTTTTAAAATCCCCCCTAGAAAATTAGGCAAGAACTTATAAAGTCCAAAAATAACAACCGACAGATTGATGATATTGGTCTCAAACAAATTGAGATTGAGACCAAATCCCCCAGAAGCAAAAATCAAAGAAAAGTTCATTTGGCTCCCAAAAGTCGTTCAACTATTAGATCTCCAAGCTTCTCTGAGTCCACTTTGAGCTGATTTAAAGCAGACTCTCTTTGTGAGTCAATCTCACGGCGAGCCTCCTCTCGAGAAGCATTTGCCTCAGCTGTGGCCAATGCCAATGCTTCTCGATAGAGTCTGTCTGAGTCTTGTTCAGCATCATTGATGAGCTTTTGAGCAGCTTGACGAGCTCCCTTGAGCTGTTCAAGAAGTTCCGCCTCAAGCTTCTCTACTTTAAGCAATTTCTCCTTGGCCTCTGCTCTTGTTGTTGTGACATAACCTTCACGCTCTTCTACAACACGACCAACAGGCCTGAAGAAAAGAGAATTAAGTATGAAAGTTAGAAGTACAACCTGAACTGCCATTAAAGGCAAAGTGGCGTCGAAGTCGAATAGACCTCCCTCAGTTGCACCTAACAAAAACAAACTGATCATAGAGAATGGCTCTAAGTGGTTTGAGAAAATCGGTAATGCGGCGAAAAGCTTTTGAGAATTCCTTTAGCGGTTTAAAACAACGCTTCAACTAAGCCCTTATGAGGTGAATTGAAGAGAGGAATTATCCGAATTAAAGGATCAACCTGCAAAGGGATTGGCAAAAAGAAGCACAAGGGCAACAACTAGGCCATAAATGGTTAGCGATTCCATGAAGGCGAAGGAAAGCAATAGTGTGCCGCGGATTTTGCCCTCAGCTTCAGGCTGACGAGCAATACCCTCAACAGCGCCCTGTGCAGCACTGCCTTGTCCGATGCCAGGGCCAATGGCACCTAGACCTACAGCAAGTCCAGCAGCAACAACAGAAGCGGCGGTGGTAATGGAATCCATGTTTGAGCTAAGGATGTGATGCGCTAGTTACGCGCGAAGGGGACCGGGAGTTTATACCTGCGAGGGGACATCTCAAAATAATTTTGAGACGGGTCTGTTTTTTTTCAGACCTCTGCGCAAGAAAATTTGCTAGGTAAATGGGATTTTGACCTAGAAAAAATTTTGATCTCAATGATGCTCTTCGACCGCCTCACCGATGTAATAAGCGGCAAGAGTGGCGAAAATCAAAGCCTGAATTGCACTAGTGAAAAGGCCCAGAAACATCACTGGAATTGGAAGAATGAGAGGAACTAGAAAAACCAAAACAGCCACAACCAATTCATCTGCAAGGATGTTTCCAAAAAGACGAAACGAAAGTGAAAGAGGCTTTGTGAAATCCTCAACAATCTTGAAAGGGAGCATGATTGGAGTCGGGTGAACGTAGTACTCGAAGTACCGCAAACCCTTTCGACTCAAACCTGCATAGAAGTAAGAGAGTGAGACGAGCAAAGCAAGCGCAACAGTTGTGTTGATATCAGCTGTAGGCGCACCTAGTTCACCACTAGGAAGCTTTATCAATCTCCAAGGGACGAGAGCTCCTCCCCAATTACTTACAAAGATGAAAAGAAACAATGTTCCTATGAAGGGCATCCAATCGCGATATGCCTTTTCCCCAATTTGGGTTCTCGCAAGATCACGAATGTAATCCCAAAGGAATTCAAGGAGGTTTTGCACCCCTCTTGGATCCCTATCCATCTTTCTAGTGCCAACAACCACAAGAGTTAACAAGGCACCTATCACTATCCAGGAAGTCATGAAAACCTGGCCGTGAAGCCTAAGGTTCCCTATTTGCCAATAAAGATGTTGGCCAACCTCTAGTTCGGCAAAGGGAAAAATAAATGGCAAGGTACCCATTTAGAGTTTAAGTGTGGTTAGTTAAAACAATTGTGTTTTGAGAAGCCTTTAAAAAAGTCCAACAGGCATTGATTTTGACTCAAGTTTAATCACTCAAGAAAACCTTAAGAAGGACTGCTGGCTTATAAAGGAAAAAGCCAACGATTGCTGGAAAAAGTTCCAAAAATGGCAACTTTGTAGATGCCAGAAAAAGAACTACTGGAACAAGAAGTTGCGTTTTGGCCAAGTTCTGTGAATCTTTCCCAAGCTTTTGAACACTGCGAGCCAAAAGCCACAGGTATAAAGCTCCTGAGAAACCACCAACAAGCAAGCTGCTGGCGATATGAAAATCAGAGAAAACCGCAGTAATTGCGGCCGCCAAGGCAGCAAGAACCAAAGTTGAAAAAATTGAACCACTCTGAAAGTTTTGAAATTCCTCTAGCGAAGAATTGTCTACATACGAGGGCAAATTTGACTCTAGGTTCTCGCCGGCAACGCCTTCCACCCCAACTGTTTCCAGTGAAGTCTGATCTCCTTTCAAGGGATCAGGTTCAGGAATAGTCCGAGAAGATGCCAGCAAATGAGCCGAGGCTCTTTCTATAAAGGCCCGCGGAATCTACCATGTTGAGGGCTTCAGCCTGGAGAGATCAAAATTACATGCCGTAACAACAAATCCCTTGCTGTAGAAGCGATCTGACTTGATGACCATCCAAGAGGTAACTCGCTTAATGGTGTTCCAGGACGTGATGAATGCAATACATTCAAAAACTCGAAAGACTCAGAACTCAACTTCAAGGGCGCCATATCCCTATCAAGCAAATCTTTAGTCGGCCACCCCCATAAACAAGGACTTATCTTTCCAGAAGCAGAAAGTAAACTGGAGTCATCTACCCAGTCCAAAATAGGAAAAGGTTTCTTAGCGAGAAAGAATTCAAAATGACTTATGCTTAAATCCAAGTCTTCTATAAGCTTCCACTGCTTCATTAATGACATCTCCTTAGCAATTGCAAGAAGTTCTCCCTTCAACAACCTAGCAATATTCCAAGTCTCAGGGTTAGAAAATCCCACAAAAATCAGGTCAGTACTCTCAATCAACTGAAACAAAGTATCAAGATTATAATTAACCTCTTGAGGGTGTAAATACATATCTGCAAAATTCACATCTGCTCTACATTCATCAGACCATTTCTCCTCATAATTCCTACGCAATTGGCTACAGGAAGGCAACTCTGATAGCATTTTGCGCCCTAATCTAACTCCCTCATCATTTGGGACTAATCCAAGAGAAGTTAATGATCTCTGAACACTTCTTATTTCCCTACGCCCAACTTCTGCATACAAAAAAACATGCAAAATACCTCCAGGTTTCATACATGAAGCTAGTTTTTTCAAACCAGAGGATGGATCAGTCAAATGATGCAAAACCCCTACAGAGTTTACGAAATCAAAATAGTTTATATGAGGTAATTCATATAAACTAGTCTTCTCAAAAGAGACTTTCGCAATATCAAATGCTTTAGAGCGAGATAAACGTTTTGATGCAATTTTCAAAGCATTCTTAGAGATGTCTATGGCAAATATTTCCGACCCAGGATTCAAATGAGCCAGATAATCTGTGCTCACTCCAGTCCCACAACCTGCATCAAGAATCTTTAGCGTAAATTGTCCATGCTTTGATCCAAACAAATTGCCGGAACATGAAGCATAGGCCGCCTCAAAACACCAACGCCAATTGTATCCAGGGGGAGGGCCATCTATAAGCACATCACAAGGGTATGGGAAACGATCATAGAAATCGCTAACAGCGCACGAAGTCTGACTCAATTGAGACTGCTCCAGAATCTATGAATACAAAACAAATCATAGCTTTTATAAACAGCTATATGATCAGAGTAAAAGAAAATATAACTTTACCACTGCATTCTCTTACACCTAAGAAGCACAATACAAACGATATCTTAAGGTCAGATAAATATTAGAATTCCCTAATTAAATTAAAAAAAAGATAATAAAATTTAACTTATAAGCATATGATTAAGAACATTCATTTTCATCCCCTATGTGAAATGAGCTTATAGGCTTATATCAAAAAATCCATTTTATTAAAAACTCGACAAAATCTACCTCTTGTATTTATTTGTTTGCGCTCAGACTTGGCAAAACACTCTATAGACGTATCAATAGAGTCAAATGCTCTCTTTTCATCTCTTGGGTTACCCCTCAAAGCCAATAAAAAGAGAGATGCCTTATAGAAATGCAAAGGGCAAGGAAAGCTTTCTAAGATATCCAAAAGAAATTTCTTTCTGGCAAAAACAACTTCCTCTCCCTTGGAGCCTCTGGCCTGCAGAAACAAGGCTTTTACTAAGTCTTTTAGGGTTTTGGAGCCTGGCAGGGCTATTAGTTCTCGGTTCAGCAAGTTGGTGGGTAGCTGCTAGAGAAATGAGTGATGGATCCTATTACATAAAAAGACAGATTCTCTGGCTTCTATCTAGCTGGAGTCTTCTTTTTCTAGTCATCTCAACAAGTCTGAGGCGCTGGCTCAAGATTGCTGGAACTGGTGTGATAATTGGATGTGTTCTGGTTGGTGCAACCCTGCTCATAGGGAGCACAGTTAATGGAGCTAGTAGATGGTTAATTCTTGGGCCAATACAGATACAGCCATCAGAGATAATTAAGCCCTTTGTTGTTCTCCAGGCAGCTAGCACTTTTGCACATTGGAAAAGAATTAGTTCAGATCAGAAACTACTCTGGCTGGGAGTTTTTGCGACATTACTTTTACTTATTTTGAAACAACCAAACTTAAGCACTGCTGGACTAATAGGCATCCTCATTTGGCTGATTGCTTTAGCCTCTGGAGTACGTTTAAGGAGCCTATTCTCTACTGCAATTGCAGGAAGCTTATTGGGCACAGCAAGTATTTTTTTGAATGAATACCAAAGACTAAGAGTAACTTCGTTTCTTGATCCCTGGCAAGACCCCCAAGGCACGGGATATCAACTCATCCAAAGTCTTTTGGCGATAGGTTCAGGTGGCTGGTTTGGTGAGGGTTATGGACTCTCTACTCAAAAATTGCAATATCTTCCTATACAAAGCACAGACTTTATTTTTGCTGTTTTTGCCGAAGAATTTGGCTTCATCGGGTCTCTAATGCTTTTATTTTTTCTCCTGCTAATTGCTTTTCTAGGTCTAAGGGTTGCACTTAGATGCAGAAACAATCAAGCAAAATTAGTGGCCATTGGTTCAACAACAATTCTTGTTGGTCAATCAATAATGAATATTGCTGTAGCTTCTGGAGCAATGCCAACAACTGGCTTACCTTTACCACTAGTTAGCTACGGAGGAAATTCTTTAATCTCAAGTTTATTTCTAGCAGGTTTACTGATTAGATGCTCACTTGAATCAACAGGATTCCTTCCAGACAGAAGACCCAATAAAGTTCAAAAATCGATAAGGTAGTAAACAAATCAACCTCACCCGGCATAGCCGACCAAAGCCATAAATTCACTTGAATTAGCCATTTCTGATCTTGCAAGTACTAGTCAAGAGTTGCTGAAGCATGGTCTTGAGCACCTTGGACCCCTCACTATTGCAATTGTCTTTTTAGGAGGATTGTTAACTAGCCTTGGCCCCTGCTCATTATCACTCCTTCCTGTCACTGTTGCCTATCTTGCAGGATTTGATAATCAGGCAGCTCCTTGGCGCAGAAGTGTTTCTTTCTGTAGTGGGATTATTTTCTCTTTAATTTTCCTCGGAAGTCTAAGCGGATTAGTAGGTCGAATCTATGGACAAGTGCCGCCATTAATTCCAACAATAGTTTCAATCCTGGCAATTTTAATGGGGCTAAATTTGCTTGGGCTCATCAAATTACCTTTTCCTGAAGGACCAGACCCTAAAGCATGGCAAGAACGAGTTCCCACAGCCTTTGCACCTGTAGCTGCAGGAATGGCTTTTGGCTTCGCATCATCACCCTGTTCCACTCCTGTGTTAGCTGTGTTGCTTGGCTGGATAGCTCAGCATGGGAATCCATTTATTGGGTCCATTTTCCTAGCAGCGTTTGGTATCGGCCAAGTGATCCCTCTTATGCTGGCAGGCACTGCTGCAGCAACGATCCCTAACCTGCTAGCAATTAGGCCAATAACAAAGTGGATTCCGGCCTTAAGTGGGATCTTTTTTCTAAGTACTGGCTTACTAAGTCTTCTAAGTCGTTGGATATAAACCATGAAAACTATCAATCGACTACTTTTCTGGATCTCAAATTTAAAAATTGCAATAGCTCTTCTTTTCATCATCGCGATTGCCAGTGCTCTGGGGACAATAATTCCACAAAATCAAGCAAAAGATGTTTATCTAAATACCTATAACCAGCAACCATGGCTCGGATTAATTAAAGGAGAATTACTTTTATCGCTTCAATTCGACCACGTCTACACAAGTACGTGGTTTTTGACTTTATTAATATGGCTTGGTTTATCACTTATCACCTGTAGCTGGAGGAGACAGATCCCAACCCTCCGAGCGAACTTAAAATGGGTTGATTATGTACAGCCTCAGCAGCTAGGGAAGTTAGCTCTTGCAGAAACTTTTTCTATACCCAAACAAACTGAAAAGCTTAATTACCTAACCAAACACTTAAAAAAACAAGGTTGGCAAGTCAAAAACAACCAAGATCGTCTAGCAGCTCGCAAAGGTGTAATTGGCCGAGTTGGTCCTCCTCTTATACATCTTGGTATTGTTCTATTGATGATTGGAGCAGTTTGGGGTTCACTACAAGGTGAAAAAATCGAAAGATTCCTAGCCCCCGGGAGATCATTTGACCTCCTAAATCGAAATGGTATAAATCAGCTAACAATCAATCTTGACAAATTTGAAATTGATCGTGATCAGACTGGTCGTCCAGAACAATTTCGTTCAAAACTAGAACTAATTGAACCAGGAGCCTCTAAAAGTTCCTTTTGGGAAATAAGTGTTAATCATCCATTAAGAATCCATGGAATGACCATTTATCAAGCGGACTGGTCTTTGGCCGCATTAACAGTACGGATTGGAAATAGCCCTAAGCTCCAACTCCCTCTAAAAAGTTTTCCCGAATTAGGAGAACAAATTTGGGGATTAGTACTTCCAACTAGCCCTAGTGGCGAGAACCCATTACTCCTCACAATTTCTAATGAAAAAGGTCCCATAGAAGTCTTCGATGAAGAAGGAAATTTCATCAATAATCTTCGCCCTGGATCTGAGAAGATTGAAATAAATGGGCTATCCCTTCAGGTATTAGACGTCCTAACAGCAAGCGGAATACTTTTAAAACGTGATCCAGGGGTACCAATGGTATATACAGGTTTCGCGATTATCCTCTTAGGCGGAAGTTTAAGCATGATTGCGACCAAGCAGATTTGGGTAATAAAAGATCCAAATGAATCTGTTATTCATGTGGGTGGACTATCAAATAGAAACCTAATTGGGCTGGCGAATGAATTACCAATCCTTCTTTCTCAAGCTATAAAAAACTAATCAAAAATCTCTTTTTTTCCATGTGTAACTCTTAGTACCATGTGAACATTTCCTCTAGGATTAAAGTCTGCTTCTAATTCGACCCACTTAGGATTGCAAGCCTCCACAATATCATCAAGAATCCTATTGACGACCTCTTCATGGGAAATGGTTCTGTTCCGATAACTATTTACATAGAGCTTAAGAGACTTAAGCTCTAAAACTTTTAATTCAGGCTGGTAAATGAGACGAATTATTGCAAAGTCAGGGTAACCAGAAAAAGGACATAAGCATGTAAACTCGGGCAACTCAATAGAAATCTCATAAGGCCTTTTATTATTTGGGTTTTCAAAGCAAATTAACCTTGATTCCTTAATTGCCCTTTCTCCATATAGAGGAGATTCTGTCGCTGAATCAGTTTTACTCTCAAGCAAAACAATTTCCCCTCCATTGATACTCGGTCTAAGCAAATTTTATATCTATACCAAAACTATTTTGAGAATCAAAACAAATTTTACTCAAATCCAAATTCAAATGAACTTTCACCACCTCAAATCTGGAATTGGTAACAACCGCAACATCAGAATTAGCCGCTAGACCCCCTAATAGGTCAGCACAAGCTAATTAGCTGTTTATGGACATTTTGCTAACCAGTTCAGATGGAGGAGCTTTAATAAGTCCTATAAGCATTCATGGCATGCTTTGGCTACAGACCCATTTTGAAGATGAACATTGGGCTGCTCTAGCAAATGACCAGGTGAAAATACCTCAGGAAGATGCCAAAGAACTTGTTAAAGATGCTGCCGAAGCGGGAGTGATGTTTAATTTCTTGCCGTCTCCTACAGTTCCTGGCAGATTCTGACAAACTAAATTCATATCAATTCTCCATTAGCAACATCATGAAGAAAGTTGAGGCCATCATTCGCCCTTTCAAACTTGAGGACGTAAAACTAGCCCTTGTTAATGCAGGGATAATTGGAATGACAGTAAGCGAAGTCAGGGGTTTTGGTCGTCAAAAGGGACAAGTGGAGCGTTACAGAGGCTCTGAATTTACTGTGGAGTTTCTTCAGAAGTTGAAAGTAGAGGTAGTTGTGAATGATGAGAATGTGGATGCTGTATTAAACGCAATTGGTGAAGCTGCAAAAACTGGTGAAATAGGTGACGGGAAAATTTTTGTTTCCCCAGTTGAATCTGTAATTCGCATTAGGACAGGAGAAAGGGATAATTCTGCTCTCTAAAGCAGAGTCTTAGATACCAAATCTTCTATATCTGGCAAGTCTTTAAATTTATCGATTCCTAGCCACAGCAAATATTCATGGTTTCCAGCAGGACCAGTTATTGGTGATTCAATTATTCCCTGAGGAAACCAACCTAAATCTTTAGCTGAAGCTAAAACACCTTTCAATGCAGCTAGATGAGCATCGGAATTCCTGACTACTCCCCCTTTTCCTACCCGTTCACGTCCAACCTCAAATTGAGGCTTCACCAAAAGAATAGCTTCGGGAGAAAGGGGCTCTAGCAAACCCTTTAATGGAGCGAGTACTAACTTCAAAGAAATAAAAGACAAATCTGCTACTGCAAGGCTCGGGAAAGGGTCCTCAAAGTTAAAAAGATCATCGGGGTTCAAAGTACGCAAATTAGTTCGTTCTCTTAACACCACCCGAGGATCTGTACGTATTTTCCATGCTGTTTGCCCATAACCAACATCAATCCCATAAACCCGTTCTGCTCCATACTGCAAAAGGCAATCAGTAAAGCCCCCAGTGGAGATACCAGCATCAAGACAAACTCTTCCCTGAACTTGAACTTTGAAAGCTTCTATAGCACCTAATAGTTTTTGTCCTCCACGAGAAACAAATCTTGGAGACTCTTTAATTAAAAGCTCTATGTCATCTCGAACTTCCTGACCAGGCTTATCAAGCAGCTGACCATTAGATTCTCTGACCTTTCCAGCCCGTATTAACTGTTGGGCCTTTTGGCGGGAGCTTACCAAGCCTTTCTGGAACATATGGAGATCAAGACGATTTTTACGGGACATTGCTGAAATTCAGATAAAAACCGAACAAAAACCAATCAACTGAGCAAAAAAGGGCAAAAACCCATGAAGATCATTCAAACAAGAACTCCAAGGAATGTCTCCTCCTAAACCTAATAAGCCATCACAACAGCGAAAAAAGCAAAAAGGCCGCAAAAACTTGTATGGCTTGTATATCGCAAAATCCAAAAAGGTGCTTGAACTTCTACAGCCAGGATGTTTCGTTACCTTAGACAATCAACCAAGTGATCTCCCGCCTTTTGAAGTCATCAACTGCAAAGGTGGTCGTTGCTGGGTTCGTCAACAAGCCTGGGGACAATGTGTGCATTGGGAAGTAGAGCACTACCGTCTGAAATCTGCATGATAAAAGGGTTTAAGTTCAACAAACTCAAAGGCATTTAAGAACCATTGATTGATAGATACACTCTCCCTGAAATGAGCCATGTCTGGAATGACAGGGCCAAATACCAAAGCTGGCTAGACGTTGAGATCGCTGCTTGCGAAGCAAATTTTGAGCTAGGAAGAATACCCCATGATGCAATGACCCAGATCCGTCAAAAAGCTGCCTTTGACGAGAACAGGATTCTGGAAATCGAAGCTGAGGTACGTCACGATGTCATTGCATTCCTCACAAACGTAAATGAACATGTTGGAGATGCAGGGCGCTTCATCCATTTAGGAATGACCAGTAGCGATGTACTTGATACTGGCTTGGCACTCCAAATGAAAGCTTCTGTGGAATTGTTGAAGGAAGAGTTGAATCAACTTGAAGTCGCAATCTATTCACTCGCTAAGCAACATAAAAACACCGTCATGATCGGACGGTCGCATGCAATACATGGAGAGCCAATCACATTTGGATTCAAACTTGCAGGCTGGCTAGCAGAGACCAAACGAAACGGACTTCGCCTAGAACGCCTAGAAAAAGATATTTCCGTAGGTCAAATAAGTGGTGCTATGGGCAACTATGCAAACACCGATCCAGAGGTTGAACGTCTTGCATGTCAAAAGCTTGGTCTTACACCTGATACAGCTAGTACACAAGTAATCTCGCGAGATCGTCATGCTGATTATGTTCAAACCCTTGCTTTAATAGGTGCTTCGCTAGATAGATTTGCAACGGAAATCAGAAATCTACAGCGTACTGATGTCCTTGAGGTAGAAGAAAACTTTGCCAAGGGTCAAAAAGGCAGCTCTGCCATGCCTCACAAAAGAAACCCTATTCGAAGTGAAAGAATTAGCGGCTTATCAAGAGTTTTACGAGGATATGTAATCGCAGCAATTGAGAATGTCGCTCTTTGGCATGAAAGAGACATTAGCCATAGTTCAACTGAAAGAATGATGCTCCCTGACTGTTCAACAACACTTCATTTTATGCTAAGAGAAATGACACAAATCATGCAAGGTCTTGGCATCTATCCTGAAAATATGAAGCGAAACATGAATATTTATGGGGGGGTAGTCTTCAGCCAAAGAGTTCTTTTAGCTCTTGTTGAGTGTGGAATGAGTCGAGAGAAAGCATATCAAATTGTTCAACGAAATGCACATTCAGCCTGGAATAAAGAAGAGGGCAATTTCCGAAAAAACCTTGAATCAGACAATGAAGTTCTTTCAGTATTAAAAGCAGATCACCTTGCCAATTGCTTTAACACCGACTCATATGAATCAAATCTAGATATAATATGGGAAAGGCTGGGCCTATAAATGAATCATATAATCTAATGAGGAAAGTGTTTCAAGCAGAAGTTTTACAAATTCGCAAAAACTCCTAATATAAAGTTGAGAGCTTACTTATTCAAGCTCTTAAGAAAGTAAGTTATGTGTTCTAAAGGATCCATCTCCATCAACAAAGGATGAATGACTAAACCAGTAGTTCGCATTGAGCATGACAGCATTGGCCCTATCGAGGTACCAGCTGATGTCTTATGGGGCGCTCAGACTCAAAGATCACTAAAGAACTTTGCAATTACTGAAGATACTATTCCTACTGAAATAATCCATGCACTTGCTTTAATTAAACAAGCAGCAGCAATCGTGAATGAACATTTCGGTCTACTGGAAAACTCTAAAAAAGATCAAATCGTTAAAGCCGCAAAATCAATTGCTAATGGTTCATTTGACAATCAGTTTCCGCTTCGTGTCTGGCAAACGGGTAGCGGGACACAAACCAACATGAATATCAACGAAGTTATCAGCAATATCATTGCAAAAGAAACTGGTGAACATCTTGGAAGCCAAAAACCTTTACACCCAAATGATGATGTAAATAAATCACAGTCAACTAACGATGTTTTCCCCTCTGCGATTCATATTGCAGCAGCAATTAGCCTTAAAAACAGACTATTGCCTGAGCTAAAATTGTTCATCCAAGCTATTGATAATAAAAGCAAAGGTTGGGGTGAGATAATTAAAGTTGGCCGTACACATTTACAAGATGCTGTACCACTAACCCTTGGGCAGGAGGCTTCTGCCTGGAGAGATCAAGTGATTCATGCTTACTCCCGTATTCAACAAAGTCTCACTGAACTTTACCCTTTGCCTCTAGGCGGCACAGCAGTTGGCACAGGCCTAAACACACCTGCTGGCTTTGATATTGAAATCACCAAGACTCTAAAAACAATTACTGGTCTACCTTTCTTCCCAGCAAACAACAAGTTCGCTGTTATGGCAAATCATGATGGGCTAGTAAATGCAATGGCTCAACTCAAGATGCTTGCAATCACACTTCTAAAGATCGTAAATGACATCCGCCTTCTTTCTTGTGGGCCTCGTACAGGCTTAGGAGAATTAAGCCTCCCAGCCAATGAGCCAGGTAGTTCAATAATGCCTGGCAAAATAAATCCTACTCAATGTGAATCAATGTCAATGGTTTGCACTCAAGTCATGGGGCTTGAGGCGGCTGTAGCAATGGCCGGGAGCGGAGGTCATCTCCAAATGAATACCTACAAGCCCCTAATAGGATTCAATCTGCTTCATAGTATTAATTTGCTGCATGATGCATGCAAGTCCTGTCGAATAGGGATGATTGAAGGGATGGAAGCAAATCGATCAAAAATAAACGATTATCTACAAAATTCTCTTATGCTTGTAACAGCATTAGCACCAGTAATTGGCTATAATAAAGCAAGTGAAATTGCTAAATATGCTCATGAAAATAACTTAAGCTTACGGCAGGCCTCTCTTAAGCTTAATTATATAAGTGGCGATGAATTTGATCGAATTATTGATCCTGAAAAGATGACTAGTCCAACTCCTTAAGACTCCCGGTTAATGCTGCTATGAAACACGTTCTGTCGCAGGGTTTAAACCTCTTTTCTCTGCTTCAGCCTCATTAATAAGGTCATATGCCTCACAAACTGGGAAACGATTAATTGCTTTCAAAGCAATTCGTGCATTTTTTTGAAGTCGCTCAGTCACCAACTCGCAATAGGGGACTTGGGAAAGCAAATCAACTGTTCTCCGCATTATTCGAACAACATCTCCTTCATCCAAAGAGGTATTTGAAATCAAATCACCCCAAGACGTACCTCTTGCCCATGCATCTACAAGGCCCATCAATTCTGATTCAAACCATGCAGGAATAAACAGTTGGTGCTGTTCCTGCATCCTTAAAAGCTCTCGTCTCAAACCATTTAAGTCATTTAAAGCTTCGTCAGCTTTATGAGGGGTTGGATATCCACTCCAAAGATCTGGTCGATTCACATCGCTACTAATAGCTTGGAATACTGCTGCAAGTTCTGGTGGAGGCAAATCATCTAAATGTCCGCTCATTAAAGAAAGACCTAGCCAAAGCTCGTTATCACCTCTCAAAGAAACAACCGTACGTCCCATTTGAGTAGGAGTTAACTCTTCGAGACATCCAAAATACTGAAGAATATCTATTAAAGATAAAAAAGTTTCCCAATGATGGTTGGCTCTTTGATGCAAAAGCAATTGACGTTCCTTTATCTCGTAATCTAACTGTTCCATCCGACGGCGATGTTTTTTCAATTTCTTTCGATCACCCCATCGATGTGCAGGTTGACTCTCTAACTCTTTCTCCAGGCTATTAACCAACTCAACCTGTGCAATCACTTCACCTGCTAAATCATATTGTGGCCTGCGCATCTCATGGCGCTTAGAAATATCTGAAACTGCAAGAGAAATTTCTCTACTTTGATCATTACCATGACATATCTCTCCAGATCGAGATAAATCAGGTCTCTTAATTTCGCTAACATTTAAACAACTCAATTCTGCATGAATGCTTACGACTGAATGGCACGGTAATAAAAGCCAAATATTCTTATCTGTCAAACAAAGTAATAAGGGAAACTGTCCTGGTCCATCGCATTTCTCAACTATCACAGCAGGTGTCACACCAGCTTTCAATTGATGAGACTTAATGCTTACCAAAGTCCCTACACTTGCAAATTGTAATGCCAACGTAAGTTCGTTAGCTAGTGTCTCCTCAGCCTGCTGTTGAAGAATGCGTAAAAGTCTTCGTTCTTCACGCAATCGTCCACGATGTTTCTCATATATCTCAAAGTCTTGCCAAGGTATATCTCCAGCAACATCATTCAATTCACTCAACTGACTCCTCAGCTGTTCAATTAGTTGCTCTTCATCTGCTAAATCAAGGCTTGCGAGATAACGTCCAAAACTTCGCTCAATCATTTCTCTAGCCTTATCTAAAGTGTGGTGTTGGAGAAGGTTTAAGACCATGCCGTAACTTGGCGCAAACTGACTGACAAGAGGATCCGCCTGGCTAATAGCAAGCTGCCCTGCTTCTCGCACTCCCTCAAAGCGACTTTGTACGGTGACTACATAACCCTTTGAATCAAGCCCTCTTCGACCTGCCCGTCCGGCCATCTGAAGGAACTCACTACCCATCAATGCCCGATGACCTCTATCAGAGCGCTTGGAAAGCACAGAAATTACAGTACTTCTTGCAGGCATATTGATACCAGCCGCCAAAGTCTCAGTTGCAAAAACAACTTTCACTAATCCCCGCTGAAACAACTCCTCAATTAATTCCTTCCATGCTGGTAAGACACCAGCATGATGAGCAGCTATCCCACGCAAAAGAGCATCCGAATGTATTCCATCGCGCACAGCTTCAGGATGAACCTCGCTGTATTGACTAAGACGCTCACGAAGCAAGACCTGTTCAGATGGTGTTACCAAACAAAGAGCTCCCATCTCCTCCAAAGCCCTATCACAACCGCGCCTACTAAATATGAAATAAATTGCTGGCAACATTTCTCTCTCTCCCATTTGTTCCACAACAAACTTGGTACTTGGAGACTTCGGTTGGAGGGGCTTTGAGGAGCGAGCCTTGCGCTTATTCCCCTTAGGTGATCGCCAGATTTTGCAATTTGGATGTAGGCCGGTGCCTTTCTCATTAAGTAATTGATGCAGGCCCTTAAAACTACAAAAGCTAAAAAATAAAGGAACAGGCCTATATTTGCTAACGACTAATTTCGTAGGCCCATGTACTTCATTAATCCAATCAGTTAATTGGCCAGCATTGGCAACAGTTGCCGACAATGCAACTAACTGAATGTTGGATGGGCAATGAATAATTGATTCCTCCCAAACAGTACCCCTTTGAGAATCATTCATGTAATGACACTCATCAAAAACCACTGTTTCCACTTTCTCTAATGGGTCACTCTTCTGATCTGCCTCTATATAAAGCATGTTCCTAAAAATCTCTGTTGTCATAACAACCACTGATGCATCGCGATTCACGGACAAATCACCAGTCATTAGGCCTACATTTTCATGTCCAAACTGCTCGCGAAAATCTCTAAGCTTCTGATTAGAAAGTGCTTTAAGAGGAGTGGTATAAAACACTCTGCTCCCATGAGCAATTGCACGGTGTATTGAGTATTCACCAACCAAAGTCTTCCCTGAGCCCGTTGGGGCACTCACAACTACAGAATGTCCTTGATTCAACGAATCAATAGCCTCAAGCTGAAATCCATCCAGCTTGAAAGGAAAAATCGAAAGAGGATTCAAATCGACCTTGGTCAAGTCAGAAAAAGTCGTGACATGAGCCACTTAGCTCATAGATTCAATCCTAGTAAGCAAAATAAAGAAATCGGACCCAAAAGCTCCTTTATGCACAACGCTCAAAGTTTCTTTTACCAAGAGCCCCTTTCCCAGAAGCCTTTTTCGAATTAGAAACAATGCCTGATATCCCTCAATCAAGACTTCGTCATCTCAGGATTTTGAGGCCGGGACCTAGGGAAGCAGAATTTTTTGCTAATGATTCCAAACAGTCACAATCACTAATTGACCTTGCCAGCAATGACTATCTGGGTCTAAGTCGACATCCTGTAGTAATCCAAGCAGCCCAAGAATCCTCCTCTCAGGAAGGTGTTGGAGCAGGAGGCTCTAGATTTGTGACAGGTAGTCGACTAATTCATCAATCTCTCGAGAGTGCACTTTCTGATTGGCTTGGAAGAGAAAAAGTCTTCCTCTTCCCAAGTGGATTCCAAGCTAATATTGCGGCTGTGATGGCATTAGCCAATCGGCAAACACCAATAATCGCAGATAGATTATGCCACTATTCTCTTCTAGTAGGAATAAAAGCCTCTGGAGCTAAATTACATCGATTTGCACATAATAGCTGTGAAGATTTAGAAAGATGCCTTCAAAGATGCACAAAAAGAGATCCTAAATCCAAACCTTTAGTGGTTACTGAAAGTCTATTTAGCATGCAAGGAACAAGTCCTGATCTAAAAAAGATGACATGTTTATGTGATCAATATGGAGCAAAGATGCTTGTAGATGAAGCACATGCGCTTGGCATAATGGGGCTGAAAGGGAAAGGTCTTAGCCATGCAATAGAGGATCCATTAGTAATGATAAGTGGGACCTTCGGCAAAGCCTTTGGAAGCGGAGGTGCATTCTTAGCCACTAACACTTTAATTGGAGAACAATTACTCCAGACCAGTGGGGGGTTTCGTTATACAACTGCATTGGCGCCACCATTAGCCTCTGCTGCTCTTGCTTCATTAAGCCTAATAAAAGCAAATAGTCATTGGGGCATTGAGCTACTAAAACAGGCAAAGATATGGCGTATAAAGCTTAGAGAAAATGGCTGGGAAATTCCAAATGGTGAAGGGCCAATTCTTCCTATTTTGATGGGGTCAGATGAGACCACTCTTTACCAACAAAAACAACTTGAAAGAAAAGGCTTACTAAGTGCAGCCATAAGACCGCCCACTGTCCCAGAAGGCTCATCCAGACTGCGTCTTGTTATTCGCAAAAAGCTGCCTGATCAAACCTTAGAGAAAGTCATTAAGGCCCTAAAAGAAAAATGAAAGAAATTTACGCAATGCATGGCTGGGGAAGTGATAGCTCATCTTGGGAAAATTGGGAAAGATTTTTTCGAGATAATGAGTGGCAATGGCAAAGCGCAGAGAGAGGCTATGGAGAACTTCCCTTGTCTTCCCCAAGTTGGCAGAGCATAGGAACGAGCTCAGGAAAAATTAAAAGAGTAGTAATTGCTCATTCTCTTGGGCCTCATCTAGTGCCCAAAAAGATTTATGCACATGCCACCCATCTTGTGCTTCTGGCTAGCTTTAGCAAGTTCCTCCCAAACGGCAGAAACAATCGAGCTCTTTTGGCAGCTTTAAAAGGGATGCAGAACCAATTAGGGACAGATGAAGAACAAAAAATGCTAAACAACTTCCTAACAAAAGCTTCCTACCCAGCTCCTCTGAATTCTCTCCCTTCAGGACCTATCCACAAACCCCTGACTAACAAAGGTAGAAAAAAACTTCAAGAAGACCTTGCCCTGCTAATTGGGACTAGTGGTCTTCCTGAAGGAATATCTCAAGCAGCAAAAGTGCTTGTAGTTAATGCACAAGAAGATACAATTGTCCTCCCTGAGGTTCAACAGTTCCTTCTAGACGAATTAACTCTAAAACAACAGACCAAGCCTACTGAATGGAGGCTTAAAGGTGTAGGTCATTCTTTATTAGTTTATGGTCTAATTGAAAGAATTGAGCACTGGTTGGAGTCATCCAAATGAAACAACTGTGGCATCAGGAAGTAATAGAAAACTTTGACAAAGCTGCTATCTCATACAATGAGAACGCCAAGCTACAAATTGCAATTGCCTGGCGACTTGCGAAAATATGTACAAGAAACAAAATGCCTAAAGGTCTTTGGGTTGATCTAGGGGCAGGGACTGGTCTACTTGCAGATGCACTTGAAGAATTAAATCCAACTCAACAAGTATTAAGAATTGATGGGAGCAATGAAATGCTCTCAAGAACTAAAAGGCTTTCTCACACAAGACTTTGGGATTTAAGCGAGGGTCTTCCAAATCTAGAAACATTGCCCAGTTTACTCGCCTCAAGTTTCACTCTTCACTGGCTCGAAGATCCCCCCCGTAAACTAAATGAATGGTTCTATTCTCTCGCATCAGGAGGCTTCCTGGCATTAGCAGTTCCTGTAGATGGAAGCTTTCCAGAATGGTATCAAGCTTCAAATAACGCAAATGTACCTTGTACAGCGCTGCCATTACCTAATCCAAAATCATTACTCAACGAAATACCAAAACATTGCATCCAATACCGCAAAATACATAGCTTTACTCAATATGCCAATGACGCCCCATCTCTTTTAAAAACAATGCGAAGAGTTGGCGGACAAACCAGTAAGAACAAGCCCTTAAGTATTAAGGAGTGGAGAAGACTTAGCAATTCGTGGAAAAGATCTCTTGAGAAAAAATGTGCTCTAACCTGGCGCATCCAGATCATCATTCTAAAACGATGAATACCAAAAGAAGCAAAAACATTATTGTATGCGGTACAGATACTGATGTAGGGAAAACTGTAGTCAGTGCGCTACTTGTTCAAGGGCTAAATGCAACCTATTGGAAACCTATTCAAAGTGGGCTTGATGGTGGTGGAGATAGGGGCAGAGTATGCGAGTTGCTAAAGCTACCAGAGGGAAGATGGCTCCCTGAAACTTTCAACCTAAAAGCACCTGTATCTCCTCACTGGGCAGCAGAAATGGAAGATTCTTTAATAAAACCAGAACTGATCGTTCTTCCAAACAACACTCAACCAATTGTAGTAGAGACAGCTGGGGGGTTAATGGTTCCACTAACTTATGACTTTTTACAAATCAAACTAATAGAACAATGGAAATCTCCAGTTATTCTTGTTGCCCGAAGTGGTCTTGGTACTCTCAACCACACTCTTCTAAGTTTAGAGGCTCTTCATTTACGAAAGATACCAGTGTTAGGAATTATTTTGAACGGTCCCCATCATCCAAATAATCCTAAAACCCTTGAAAAAATAGGTAAAATCCCTGTAATCGCAGAATTGCCACAATTAAAACCTCTAAATGCTGAAAATCTTTCAAAGCAATGGCATAAACAAAATCTTCGTTCTAAGTTCAATGAGCTCCTTAAGGGGGAAAATGAATAATCGCCAAATATTGGCAACTATTACCGTAGCTATTCTCTGCAGCGGTATACTTGTTCTTCTAACAGATATAGAAGAAAATCTCATTCATTTAGTGGAATGTAATCAGCTTTCAAAAGATATAAAGAACAGTAGAAAACACTGCTCTTAAGAAATGCATTTTGAAAATGCCAAAGCGTGAGAACATATTTCCCACCTAGATTATCACAACCTCCTACTTAGCCCTACTGAAATAAGTCTTTCCTAAATTAATCATTATTGGAAGCCAATAAAGTTAATCCAGGTGATTTTATTCTCAGAAATAATGCATTAGACTTTCTCCTGTGCTATCAAAACAGTAGGGCGAGTACGAAGGCAATTCCTATCTACTTTTTCCAAAAGCACTGATCAAAAAATCCAATTGAAAATGTCAAAAGAACAAAACACCGAAATAAATTTCAAAAACCCATCTCAAGCTATC
Source organism: Prochlorococcus sp. AG-363-L02 (assembly GCA_003280185.1). The sequence continues at coordinate 12,251 of QCFP01000002.1, read as the reverse complement.
AACCAAGCCTGGAATCAGCATATTTGGCCACCATTTACACAAATAGCGCTCTCAAGCCCCCCTGATCGTGTAGTCACTGGGAAAGGCGCCCTTTTATACAGAGAGGGGGGCTTACCTCTAATAGATGCTATTAGCAGCTGGTGGGTTACTCTTCATGGTCACTCCAATCCTTATATAGCAAAGGCAGTCTCCAAGCAGGCAAGCAAACTGGAACAGGTTATTTTTGCTGATTTCATTCACCCTCAAGCCGAATATTTAGCCAAAAGGCTTTATCGTCTCACTAAACTTGAACGCTTATTCTTCTCAGATAATGGGTCAACAGCAGTTGAAGTAGCCATAAAGATTGCCTGTCAATTCTGGCAAAACAATAGGGAAAATCGTACTCAAATCATTGCCTTCGAAGGTGCCTATCATGGAGATACTTTTGGAGCAATGTCTGTCGGTGAACGAAATCTATTCAATGCACCTTTTGAAAAAATGCTGTTTCCTGTTAAAAGAGTTCCATGGCCAGAAGATTGGTGGGGGAATGAAGAAATAGAAACTCATGAAAGGCTGGCCTTAACTAAACTTAAAAACCACCTCTTAACCCCTACAGCAGCCGTAATACTGGAGCCATTAATTCAAGGTGCTGGCGGTATGAAAATAGTAAGAAAAAAATTCTTACTAGATGTCCAAAGGGTAGTTCAAGAATCTGGAGCTCTTCTTATTGCTGATGAAGTTCTCACTGGTTTTGGGAGAACTGGAAAACTTTTTGCATCTCTAAATGCCGGCATTTCTCCAGATCTAATGGCTATATCAAAAGGCCTTACAGGAGGCTTCTTACCGATGGGGATCACACTAGCGAAAGAGAAAATATTCGAAAAATTTCTTAGTGAAGACCCTAAACATACTTTCTGGCATGGGCATAGCTTTACAGCAAACCCTCTTGGTTGTGCTGCAGCTAATGCAAGCCTAGATCTACTAGAGAAATCTCCAGAAATGTACGAGAACTTTGAGAATAGACACCGTCCCTATGTTGAAAGGATTTCAAGGAAAGAAAACATCGAGAAGCCAAGATTGATTGGAAATATTTCCGCATTTAATCTTTGCAATAGAGGAGAGAAAGGGTATCTAAATAAAGCTAGATTAACTATCAAGAAGCGTGCTATGGAAAAAGGTGTTTTCATTAGGCCCCTTGGAAATGTGATTTATTTAATGCCTCCTCTATGCATAAATGACTCACAACTAGAAAAATGCTATTCAGTAATAAGTGATATAATTGACGATCTATAGATAACCTTGTAAAGCAAGCAAATTCAAATAAGTCTAAGCACTGCTGCAACCAACTAATTTCAAATAAAGTTATATTTATTTTGATCAAATAAATATAACTCACTAGAAACTTGCCTTATTTGATCAAAAGTCTGATCTTCGATTAGCCAACTCGGTAGGATTTGTACCTCAGTACCTTTCGTGAAAAGAACTATGAGGCAAATGATCAAGCTAAGAAAAAATGTTGCTCCCAAAAGGATCAATGAAAACAACTCTCCCCCAGAAAGAGGACGAAGAACCTCCTTTTTTTTTAGTCCATTAAAAGATGAGGACTTACTGAAAAGTTCTTCCTTAAAAAGAGTTTTTTCAGAAATTTTCTGATCCGAAAGATTGTCATCATAAGATTTACGCCTTTTAGGATCTATAAGAAGGTCGTAAGCTTCGCAGAGCAATTGAAACTTCTCCGCCGCTTGACTAGAAGGAAGAGATGTCGTATCAGGGTGGAAAACTTTACTTTGTTTATGAAATGCTCTTCTCAAAGTGGCTGCATCAGCAGACCTAGGAACGCCAAGCAAGTCGTAATAATCACGGGTGAACGGCAAATCCGCAAAACTCCTAAAGAATGGTTCCTAATCAAGCTCTAATCTGCCAAGAAGCCTACAAAAACTGAACCTTCTCAACAATGTCGAAGCAAATTTGGTTAAAAAATCATGGCTTCGGTCTATGGGAAGCCCTTGGATGGGAACCCTCATCAAAACAATTAGAGCAAATGATAAGCATTCAAAAGCTTCTTAAAGCATGGAATCAAGGTGTCAATCTAACTCGACTTATACACAATGAAGATTATTGGGTAGGTCAAATTTTTGACAGCCTTTGGCCTTTAAAGAAAGAACTAACCAATCCTCTCAGGTCACTTCGATGCATAGATATAGGCAGTGGATGTGGTTTCCCTGGGCTGGCAATAGCAATAGCCCTGCCAAATTCTCAATTCACTTTGGTTGATTCTGCTTCCAAGAAAACACGTATTCTACAAAATATGATTGAAGAAATTGGGATAAGTTCACGAGTAAAAATTCTAAATGAGAGAGCAGAGATAACAGGACAAAACAAGAGCTATAGATCCATGTTTGATATCGCTATGGCGCGAGCAGTCGCCCCTGCACCAATAGTCGCTGAATATCTGATCCCACTCCTAAATCACACTGGAGAAGCAATACTTTTTAGAGGGAAATGGACCAATGATGATAAGGTCAATCTCACAAAAGCCATCAAGCTTCTAAAAGCAGAACTCATCAAAATAGAAATACAATATCTTCCCTATAAACTAGGCTTGCGTCATCAAATACGACTAAAGGCTATAGCAAGTTGCCCTATGAAATACCCTCGAAAAGTTGGAATCCCTTCGAAACATCCTCTTGGTAATTAATATTTCCCGAGTCTTTGCTTTGATCCACCGCCAAGCCTTTTCTTTAATTTTCGCAATATTAATGGTATCTCCTTTCCCCAAGGACTTTCTTCAAGGGCCTTTTCTAAGTCTCTTTGGCTAACTTCCTTATCCAAAAGATCTGCATTCTCCCCTGGGAACCAATGACCTCCATTTCCTAAAAGAGAATAACGAGCTTTTGCAAAATTCTCCATTTCCCAAGACTCAATAAGATTGTGCAGCCAAATCAAAACTGTAAGGTTTATTCCTCCGGGTGTGTCCTCCCAAGAAGGTAAACCAACCCTCCAAGTTCGCAACCAGTCATCTCCAAGTGAAAGGCGGGCAGCTTCTGTTAAACGATTATGAATAGGCGCTACCAACTGATTTGCTTGTGGTAAAAGCTTTACGGCCTCAAGATGATTATCTATATCACCTGGACACGCTAACCCAACACTAATAGTATGAACCAGAGGGTTCGCTAAACAAAAAAGATCATTAAAAACGATTGGAGGAAGAGGACTACAAAGTTTTTCAAGGCAAGAGGATGGAGTGTGCAAATGGCCACCCTTATCAGTAGGGCTAATAATAAAAACACCAAGATCTCTATCTTTTGCTGCTTGAATAGCCGAAGAATTGTCTTGATTAATATAGTACCAATGAAGATTAACGTAATCAAATTGATCGGTTTCAATAACCTTCAGGATGAAATCTGTACGGCCATGAGTTGAAAAACCAACATGTCCAATACGTCCTTCTGATTGCCATTGTCGCACTACTTCCATACATCCACCCGGCCTCAATGTTTGTTCGAGATGCTCTGAATGGTTTAACCCATGTATAGCTAAAAGATGCAAGTAATCGCATTGCAAATTCTTAAAGCTAAGCTCTAATTCCCTCTCAAAGATGTGCGGGTCTTGCCTAGGAGGAACTTTCGTCTGAAGAAGCCTCTTAGAGTCTGGGACATTACGCAAAGCCCAGCCAAGTTGCAGCTCTGAAGTGCCGTAATGCCTTGCAGTTTCAACATGGTGAAACCCTTTGCTCACAGCAAGGCGAAGAATCTCCTCCAACTTATTCTGAGAAGAACTATCAATATCCCTAGACGGTAAATCATCCCAACTCTGCTGAAACCTCATACTCCCTAAAGAAAGTACAGGCATTTCCAAACCTGTTCGGCCGAAGCGGCGAGAAGGGAGAGAATTATTCAGCAATGATCTGATCAGATATTTCTAGGTTTTTTCAACCGATTTGACCTTTTTGGAGGAAATCCCAAAGGTTGGATTTCCATTAGTTCTAATTCTTCTCGTAAACGATCAAGGTCCTCAAACGGAACCCAATGAATGCAATCGACTGGACAAGTGTCAACAGCTTCTTGAACCAAATCATTACTATCACCATTCTGGCGTATAACTCTTGATCGACCTAATAATGGCTCAATAACAAAAGTATTAGTTGCTACATGTGAACAATATCGACATCCAATACAAACGGATTCATCTACCCATATGGCACGCTCCCTAAGCTGACCACCTAAACGAGGTTCAGAGCCATTGGGAGCGTCTGAATTACCTACTAAAACTCTAAAAGCTGTTGAAGGATCTACTGGCACCAAGATTACTTTTTAGTCCCAACGTGTTACTACTAACTCGATCGACCCATCAAGATTATTTGCCTGTTTCTCAACTGCAAAACCTTCTTCTGCAGTCGCAGATAGAACTGTATTAAGTGCATATTGCTGAGTAAGTTTGGAAAGAAAACGCTCTACCGGAACTGGCTGACTCCAAAGATCTAAATCAGCAACCAATTCATATGAATCAGTTGAAGGGTTCCAGCGAAAACCTATATCTGATCCTTTGTCAACTGAAACGGCAAGGTCGGCCTTTACAGTTTGCCCCCTATATCCTCTAACCAGCTTCTCTTCCGCTTCTGCAACCATGCCTAGATCTCTCAAAGCTGCGAGAAGATGATCCTTTTTGCGAAGTTGAGTTTTAATAATGCTGAAATGAGACATCAGTTTAATTCAGTAGAAATTGACTGGTTTTCTTCTTGGTTAACACGAAAAGCATCAGCTGTCTGATGCTTAACTTCAACGGAGCCTAAAGCAGCTTCAAGCTTTTCTGTAAGTACTTGACACGATTCACCAAGAACGCCTGTTACTGACTCCTCCACCCGACCATCTTGTCTAATCCGAAAACGTAAGGTCCTTTGAGGCATCCGTTTTATCCCTTAGGAGCTTGATTTTATAGAAAGAATTCCATCTTCTGTGAATAAGTTGTTACACAAATGCGTAAGCATTAGCAAACTCAAACCAAAACGCCATCATCGATCAGCTCTTGAAGGCGAGTCCTAACAATCCCAGTGCCTAATTGCTCCAAAACAATTCTTGCTTCATCTCGCACCGAAGACTCAACATCATTGAGCAAGACATCAAAGAAAGCATCTATCAGTGCGGTTCTTAATGACTCCTCTAAATTCTCAATAATTCGACCAAGGGCCCATATGCAATTACTGCGAACAACAGGCTCACTATCAATCTTAAGGCTAATTAAAAGCTGTTCAGAAGCTTTGGCAGCTTTTTCAGAAGAAGTGCCGACTACATCAGCCAATGAACTCGAGGCCCATAGTCTCACTGCTGAAACATCGTTCTTCAACGCATTTATTAACGGTTGCAGCACCAAATCATCCGGATAATTCCCTAAACTCCAAGCCGTTGCCTTCCGCACATAAGCATTGCAGTCATTTTTCAGAAGATTTAACAAAAGGTCCAAAGCCCTTGGACAAGGGTTTCGGCCTAGAGCATAAACAGCACTCATACGTTCAACGGGGCACGGCTCTTTTAATAAGGGAATTAACAGTGGCAAGGCGCGTGGATCTCTATGCTCACAGAAAACCCTTAAACCCTGAAGACGTTGCTCATGCCCTTCCTTTAGCCAAGTCAAGCCAGACTCGCATTCCATAGCAATTTGCAGAGAATCTGGATCAAACCCCTCAAAATCGATCTCATCAAGAGGATCTCCAAGTAGTTCAGCTGCTAACTCACTTGCTAACACATCTGGATCTATAGCCAAATTGACCGGCGATTCTTGAACCAAATTTTCCTGTTCATCAGTCATGCAAAAACATTAAACCAATTAAAAGATCTAAGCTCAACTCAATGGCGCAGGTGCCAGCATGTCGCCTGGTAGCCAAATCCGAGCACTGACCGCAATCAAGGCCAACCCAAAAATAGCCACTATCAATACTGGAAGAACAGTTGAGCGTAAGAAACCCAATTCATCAAAAGCTTTTAACCCATTTTGCTACCCAAATAAGGATTTAGGAATCACAAAGTAGCCAGTCTTCTGCGTAGCCATCCCCTCCAAAGGGCGATAAAGCAAATACCTGCTATAGAAATTCCTAGCCACCCACACAATTGTTGATGAAGAATAAAGGCTCCACTCCCAAGTAACCCTCCATACAAAACTCCTACGCTTAACAAAAACCGTACAAAAATTCTGTTAATGGGCTCAGGTGATTGAACGCCTAATTGATTACGAATAATTCTCCAGCCAGGTCCAGGTGGTTGAACCTTTGTCACAAAATGCTCCAGAACAGCTTTTGATTCTGGAGGTGTTAATACTAAAACCACTAACCAAATAACTGCTGTAATTGATGTTGTTGCAATCAATCTAACGCCATAATCCTCTATGCGGAAAACAGGAATGACTGAGGTTGTAAATCCAATTAAGAATCCAGCAACCATTGCAGCCAATTCTGCCTGAGCATTAACACGCCACCAGAACCAACGCAGAACTAATACAACGCCTGGACCAGTCCCAATAGCAATAACCAATCTAAAAACTGAACCGATACTTTCGGCCCACAAAGCAGTTACAACACCTAGTCCCAAAAGCACGAAGCTTGTAATTTGACCAACCTGCACTAATTCAAAATTAGTTGCCATAGGTCTTACAAACCTCTGATATAAATCATGGGTTAGATAACTTGCACCCCAATTCACTGCTGTACTAACAGTGCTCATAAAAGCAGCGACCAAAGAAACAACTACAAGGCCCAATCCAACTGGGGGAAGGTATTTCACTGCCAAGGTTGGGTAACTAAGCTCCCAATCCTGCTGAGTAGGAAGTAAAACTATCGAAGCAAGCGCAACGACAATCCATAACCAACTTCGGAGAAGATAATTAACTACAAGAAACACCCATGCCGCTAAAGTCGCCTCCTGTTCATTACGGGTTGCCAACATTCTTTGGATAAACTCTCCTCCTCCATCACTACGGCGAAAACTCCACCACTGAATAGTCAAAAATGCACTGAAGGTTGCAACACTTATACCTGCACCTTCTATCCATTCAAATCGACCACTTTGCCATTGCCATGGGAATAATGAAAGCAACTCAGGACGGTTTAACTCCTCAAGTTTGTGCAATAAATTTGTCATCCCACCCGCAGCATGCACAGCTGCCATTGCAACCGCAAATGCCCCTACAAGAGCTAGAGCTAACTGAATTAGATCATTAACAACAACTGCCCAAAGGCCTCCAATAACTGTGTAAGCAAGCATTAGTACGGCTACAAGAACAAGAAGGAACATCGTGTCGGTCATGCCTCCGACAATTAGTCGTCCCTGAACAATTCCCAAAGCCTCCATTACCTTCCTCATAGCTAAAAATGCGTATCCAATCCCAATACAATTGACAGGTAATGCAAGTAAAAAAGCCTTTACCCCCCTCAACCATGCAGCAGACACTCCCCCATATCGAAGTTCTGTAAAAGCTGCATCAGTCAACACTCCACTTCTTCTCCAAAGAGGTGCGAAAATTACAGCCATTGCAATGTGAGCCAATCCAAAGCTCCACCATTCCCAGTTTGCGGCCAAGCCACGAGTACCTACTAATCCAGCAACATAAAGAGGGGTATCGATAGAAAATGTTGTTGCGGCCATTGAAGCCCCAGCAAGCCAACCACTTAAACTACGACCAGCAACAAAATAATCATCCTCTGTCTTATTACGTGCAGCAAGCCAAAGTCCTAAAAGAAGCGTTCCCAATAAATAAAATCCAAGAATCAGCCAATCAACAAAAGTCATGATATCTAGCCAATCGTGAGGTCTTCGTAAGTCACATCAGGCTAGGTATACATTTGGGTATGATCACGACGAAGCTGTCCACAAGCAGCATTTTTATCTAATCCTCGACTACTCCTAATGCTGGAAGCGATGCCATTCCTCTCTAAAATTCTTCGAAAATCTGCTACTCGATTAACAGATGGGCGACGAAATTGACCATCAGCTATAGGGTTGTAGGGAATTAAATTAACATGACTCTGAGAACCTTTTAATACTTGAGCTAATTCATTAGCATGTTCAGGTTGATCATTGAGTTCTCCTAAGAGAATATATTCAAAACTCACTCTTCTTCCTGTAATCGAAAAATAATGCTTGCAATCTTCTAGAAGAGAATTAAAAGTATAAGACCTTGCTGTAGGAATAATCTTCTCGCGTAACTCTTGATTAGGTGCATGCAAGCTAACCGCAAGAGTAAATTGAGCTCTCCCCAGGATAGATATGGCTTGCTCGGCCAAGGTTGGGAGAGTGTTCGAAACCCCAACAGTGCTAACAGTTATACGTCTTTGCCCAATTCCCAAATCGCGATTTATAGAGCGTATAGCAATTAACACTTGCTCCATATTTAATAATGGCTCGCCCATTCCCATAAAAACAACATTTGATGGTCGACGACCCATTACCTCTCTTATACTTATTACCTGAGAGACAATCTCGTAAGCATCTAGAGAACGCAACAGGCCTTCCTTTCCAGTTGCACAAAAGCTACATGCCATAGGACAACCCACTTGACTAGAAACACAAACTGTTAATCGATGATCTGTAGGTATACCAACAGACTCAATGTTCAAACCATCATTGGTCTCTAATAACAACTTAATTGTTGAATCCAAAGAAACTAAACGTTTTATCTCCTTTAAACGGCCTACTTGATATCCATCTTCTAATAAGGATTTCCGCCAAGCCTTAGGCAAAACAGTTATTGCTTCCAAATTTTCTGTGCCCTTTGTATAGAGCCAATGATGAAGCTGTCTGCCCCTAAAAGCTGGTTCTCCCTGAGAGATAGCCCATTCTTCTAATTCTTTCGCACTTCGACCAATTAATACATTCTTGGGCACAACCAATAGGTCTTTATTCACCAAATCAACAAACCATGCCCTAACTTGTACTCAACTAACAACAAGGCCAGGAAACCTATCATTGCTAGGCGTCCATTCAAATTTTCAGTATGTGAATGGAATCCATAACGAGGCTTTTTACGAATAGGGACAATGGTTGGTTCAAGCATTTTTAGTAAGGGAGATCAATCAATTCTTCGATGTAAAAGTTGGAAGTTTAAAAATAAATGATGCTTTACTCATCACTAAGTAACCCTTCCTCCTGCAAGCCCTCAAGCGCAGCTTGATCAGGCAGCTGATCTTCTGGCAATTCATCATCAGCAGTCGGTCGGGCAAATGCTGCAAAGTTGCTTGCGACTGCATCGATACCATGACGACTTCTTGTTGCCTCAAGATCTTCATCGCTCGGATCATCCAAGACTGCGGTGGATTTAGCAGCAGAAGCTGATGGCATTTCAACAGTGTAATCAGGACGAAGATTTTGCATTCTTCTGTACCCTGCTGGATCCTCAGCAAGAATGTCAGGATGAGGCCCTGCCTCAGCCCTTAATTCCTCCTCAAAACCACTAAACCCAGTTCCAGCTGGAATTAGTCGACCAATTATCACATTCTCCTTAAGTCCTCTAAGCCAATCACTCTTACCCTCAATAGCAGCCTCTGTTAGAACACGTGTTGTTTCCTGGAAAGACGCAGCCGAAATAAAACTATCTGTATTTAGTGAAGCCTTAGTAATCCCCAATAAAACTGGTGTGAACTCTGCAGGCGCACCTCCAGTTATGGACATCGCCTGATTGGTATCCTCCACCTGTCGTAATTCGATCAACTCTCCAGGTAATAAAGTTGTATCACCTGCATCTTCAATGCGAACCTTACTAGTCATTTGGCGAACAATGACCTCAATATGCTTATCGTCAATAGCAACTCCCTGTGATTTGTAAACATTTTGAACTTCATTGACGAGGCAATGTTGTAGTTTTGCAATCGCTTCCTGTGCTGCGTCCATTAAAGGCTTACGTCCTCGCAAGTCTTCGAAGAAACACTCAAGAAGTTCATGAGGATTTATTGGACCATCAGTAAGCAGCTCTCCAGCATTTACTTGCTGTCCATTGCTAACCATAACGTTACGACCTAACAATATTGGATATTCACCAATCGCATCATCAGTCTCAATAACAGTGACTACAACTGACTCATCATCTTCTTCTTGCTTAATTTCAACAGTTCCCGGATTTTTACATAGGATTGCTGAATCTCTTGGACGACGAGCCTCCAATAGCTCCTCAATACGAGGCAAACCCTGCACAATATCTCCTGTTTTCTGACGTTCAAAAACTAGTAAGGCTAATCCATCTCCTCGTTGAACAAGATCTCCATCTCTAACATGCAAAACAGAGTCAGGGGAAACCATATAAGGTCTACCAAGACGAAGAGTTATTGAATTATTTTTTACCGACTCAACTTCACCACAACACTCAGCAAGCTCTTCTTTAGCAAGGGGCTCACCATCAACTAATCGCTGACCCACTGTGACCAAGGGCTTATCTTTGGTAGTCAAAGTTACTGTGTCTTCTTGTCTTTCAACAATTAATCGGCGTATAGGATCGCCCTCGTGAACGTCTGGCAATTGAACAACTCCTTCTTCTTTACAAAGGATTTGAGTAGTAGCAACTACATCTCCAGCCTTAACTGTTTGGCCATCCTCTACCTGAAGTTCGGTATGAGTAGAGCCATGGCTGGAGTCAGACATTGTGTCTCTACGGACCAAGATGCTTTCAAGTATCACCAACCGAAGTCTGTCAATTGTCTTGGCTCGGTGATCTTTAACAGCCTCAACATCAACTGTCATTTGTGGTGTGGTCTCGAATGTCTCCAAAATGAGTTGGGTTTTTAGCAACTCGACACCTTCAACAGATTTAATTAACTCGCCATCTTTAAAGGCTAAACGTTGAGTAGCTTTTAGTCCTAAAGATGGTCCCCTTTCTTGTTTAACATGGGCCAACTCTGGAAGTTGCGCTTCATCGGGTATGGAGTACTCCTCAACAGGTCTTAATAAAAGACCAGATCCTTCTGGAGTTTCAACAGATTGCACAAAAACCATCTGATCTGCCTTGATGCCCTTTGCAATGGACTCGCCAGGGTTAACCATCTGACCTTCATCTTTAAACCGTTCTAATGACTTGGCTTCTTTGCAAAGATGAAAGCTACCGCTTCGAACAATGATTTCTCTCAAAATATCATTCTTCTGAGCGACAGTAACGATACCTGCTGTCTGACTAAAAATATCTTTTACGACTTCTGTTCCTGCCTCAATCCATTGACCATCTTGAATCATTAAGAGAGAAATATCCTTATTGATTTCATGCGTTTCTTGAGGAATCCACAATAAGGTTCCTCCCTTGCTTACCTCAAAACCATTTTTCGCTGTCCTAGCCTTCTTAATAGACAAACCAGGGGCAAACTTTGCAAGGCCTCCGGTTTTTGTCCTAAACCGATCATCAGCGAGTTCTGCAACAACCTCCCCACTTCCAATTTTACTGCCAGGAATAGTGTTCAAGCGATATTGCGTGCCATCTTTAGCCTCCAAATGCCAAATCTCGCCAGAGTGAGTGCTCTCCTCATGAAGTTTAAAATCCTTGAGAGTCATTGACGTCGTGACAATCTGTACCTCTCTAGAATCTCCAATAGAGTCACGAAGTCGAATCTCTCCTCCAAACTCACTAGATTGACTGGCTTCTGCTAAAACTTGTCCTGAACTGGCCTTGACATTTCCCTTAACAACAGGATGAGCATTGGGTGGCAAGTTATAAACATCTCCCGCTAGAACCCAAAGTCGACCTAAACGTTGTGCCTTAAGAGTAATATTCCCCTGTCTATCAGTAACTTCTTTTGGTTGAATAGCTGTTTCATAACGCACCTGTCCCGCAAGGTCACATATCACATCTTTAGTTGCTTTCTCAACACTCTTCTGAACTGAACCAGCGGCAATTTGAGCAAGCGTTACATCAGCTTGTATCTCTTGCGCATCATCAACAAATAATAATGAGCCATTAATGATTTCTATTTTCTGAGGCCTTCCCTTTCCACTTGGTTTAACCGTAAGTGTGAAATCAACCTCTGCTTGCTGAGCTTCAACACCATGAGGCGTCCGATATCCTCTAACACGTGCTTTTGAGCCAAACTCAACTGTTCCAGCAACCTTGGAACGAACCACACCGGTCTCAGCTGTTGAAACTCCACCGGTATGGAAAGTTCTCATGGTCAATTGAGTACCGGGCTCTCCAATAGATTGTGCAGCAATAATCCCTACTGCTTCGCCAAGGTCAACTAGCTCATTATGAGCTAAAGCCCATCCGTAGCATTTCCTGCAAACTGACCTCATAGCCTCACATGTCAAAGGAGA
>QCFP01000001.1 GCA_003280185.1 Prochlorococcus sp. AG-363-L02 | reverse complement strand
AGATTAACGGTGTCAATAACACCCTTGATAATGATCTGAGCAACAATAACAAGTGTGATAATCCCAGCCGCCTTGCCATATTTACCCATTTGAGTCCAATCGATCTTACTCAGTGTCTCGTTAACAGTTCTCATCAATTGGCTGAACTGCTCTGAGTAGTTGATTGTGTCGTCTTGATTTCCAGAATTGGCCACAGCTTTTTGGGGAGTGTTGTTAGTGGTTTGAGTAGTGTTGTTAGTGGTGCCGTTATTTGCCTCAGAGTTTAGTTCACTCATGTAAAAAACCCTGAATGCAATTATGTAATGAGAATATCGAAAGTATCTATGTAATGCCAGGTTTGCTTAAATTCGAACATGATTGCCTAACAATTCTTAGTCGGAGCCTCCTCTCAGTAGCACCTGAAGAAGGTTGTGCATTGTTACTAGGAACTCAAAAACCAGCTAATAATGACCAGAAAACTCCTGCTTGGCATATTCAAAAAATTTGGCCTTGCCTCAATGCTTGGCATCCTGGCCTTTTGAATAATTCTGGAGAAGAGGAAAATGAAGTTATAAATCACCCAAAAAAGCTATCAAAGAAAAATCGATTCGCTCTAGACCCCAAAGATCAACTTGTAGCTCAACGATGGGCAAGGAAGAATCATCTTCAAGTATTAGGAGTTGCTCATTCCCATCCGAAAGGGAGAGCAAAGCCTTCAGTCACAGACCTTTGCTGGGGAATGTCTCCAGGGTTAATGGTAATCGTTTCCAATACAGAAGGCATAAAAGCTTGGTGGCAATACGGCCGGGGACCCGAGCAACATCATGAAGTGCTTCTAATTACTGATGAATAATTAAAAAATTTTCTAATTTCATGAACACCAAACGGAAACCTGACCAAGATCTAAGCCCAGAAGAGATCAAACGTTTTTCACGTCATATCAATCTTCCTGAAGTCGGTTTAGAAGGCCAAAAACGTCTTAAGAATGCTTCTGTACTTTGTATAGGCATTGGAGGACTGGGATCACCATTACTTATTTACCTCAGCGCTGCTGGTGTGGGGCGCATAGGGATAGTTGACTTTGATGTAGTTGAAGAATCAAATCTACAAAGACAAATAATCCATAGAAGCAACTCGGTTGGGGGGAAAAAAACCTCTTCAGCAAAAGATCAGCTCCTTGAAATCAATCCAAATTGCCAAGTCGATGTCTTTGAAACAAAAATCACTGAAGAAAATGTCCTGGAAATCATCAAACCCTATGACCTCGTATGTGATGGATCAGATAATTTTGAAACTAGATATTTAATAAATGATGCTTGCGTAATTCTTCATAAGCCAAATATTTATGGTTCCATTTCACAATTTGAAGGACAAGCAAGTGTATTCAATTTATCTTCCAACAGCCCTAATTATCGAGATTTATTGCCAGAACCACCTCCAAATGATCTAATTCCATCATGTGCGGAAGGCGGAGTTTTAGGCGTATTGCCAGGAATAATAGGCGTTATACAAGCTACTGAAGCAATCAAAATTATCACAGGCATAGGTGATCCACTCGATGGCAGGTTGCTTGTATTTAATGCACTATCAATGAAATTTCGTGAGCTAAGGCTATCTAAAGATAAAAGTAGGTCTTTGATCAGTAAATTACCTAATGAGAAAGATCCCCAGCAGAATCCAAACAATAGGCAGAAGAAGAATAGATATGAAATAGAAACTATTTCCACAAGAGAATTAAAAATGCTTCTTGATCATAAAAAGGATGCTATTGCTCTACTAGATGTCAGGGATCCATGTGAAGCAGAGTTATCATCTATCCCTGGGGCAAAATTAATTCCACTTAAGCAAATAGAAAGTGGAGAATCAATTAAAGAAATAAAGAAAATTGCAGAAAATCGCAAGATATATATTCACTGCAAGAAGGGTTTCAACTCTGCAAAAGCGATCAGAATTCTTAGAAGCCATGGCATAGAGAGTATTAATGTTAAAGGTGGTATAGAATCATGGGAATACCAGATAATCAAAAAAAGAAATGCCTAAGCATAATATTTTCTAAGCCTAATTTAATAATCAACTCCTCTCTTAAGATCTACTCCTTGCTCCGCATAATGCTTATGGCAAACCATCTCGGAGTGAATACTTGCCAAATCAAAATAGGCTGGTGGATTTTTACACCTGCCAGTAATTATAACCTCAGTCTCAGCAGGTTTTCTTAGCAAAGTTTGTACAATTGGCTCAACTGGCAAGAGCTCAAGGTCAACACATGGGTTCAACTCATCAAGGATAACTGTTTTATAAAGTCCGCTAGAAATCGCTGCTCTTGCGATTTCCCAAGCGCGTTCTGCTTCAACATAATCAATAGGTTGTTGCTGACCTCGCCAAACAATCGCATCGCGACCAGAGCGAAGATGATCAACTAAATGTGGATAACTTTCTCTCAGCGCTGCTATTGCTGCATCTTCTGTATAACCACTACCACCTTTTAACCATTGAAGAATTAACACTCTATGACTCTTATCTTGACTAATCCCTCGACCGATTGCCTGAAGAGCTTTCCCGAGAGCACTCGTTGATTTACCTTTACCCTCGCCGGTGTAAATCTCTATTCCTCCAGTTGAATTAAGACTTAGCAAATTGTCCTCCTCTTGAGGTGGACGACGATGAGCACGCATCTCAGAATGCAAATCAGCCACATCAATCAAAGGAGTAGGAGCTGCACGCCCGGTAACAATTATCTCCATACCCTCTGGCCTTGAATTAAGTGTATTCACCACCTCTTCAACATCCAGTAAACCCAAATCCAAAACAGGGTTTAGCTCATCTAAAACTAAAACTGAATAGAGAGCACTAGCAATAGCTCCCTTTGCAATATCCCAACCTCTTTGCGCTTCCAAATAATCAAAATGGGAAGCCCCCTCGGCACTAAAAAAATCAGCACGACCTGTCCTAACTTGATCGATTAAATGTGGGAAGCCTTTTTGAAGAGCTTCAATTGCCGAATCCTCGTCATATGACCTTCCAGGCCCTTTCAAAAATCGAAGTAGTAATACCCTTGTTCGTCTCTTCTCACAAATTCCTAGCCCAATAGTCCGAAGAACCACTCCTAAAGCAGCCTGACTTTTTCCTTTACCTTCCCCGTCATAAATGTGCAATTGACCATGACTACGTTCCTGGCGGTCTGCAGCTGTCACAATGCCAATACCTTGCCCTTTGCCATTGCGAGTTTGTTTTCTCTCGCGCAATGTCTTGGCTGCTTCCGTCTGTGAAGACATATACAAGACTCACTATGAGTGGAGCTTAACTAGTTCTGCAAGCGTCTTGTTTTTTAAGGGAAAAACAAGTGTCAAATTTTGAACTTCTTGAAGAACTCTCTGAAGAAGAGTTCAGCCAGCTCACTGAGCTCCGCAACTTCATTGGAGGGCTTCAGCGTGTATGCATTGCTTATTCTGGAGGTGTAGACAGTTCTTTGGTTACTGCCATAGCTAAAGAACAATTGAATACAAACGCTTTTGCTGTTACTGGAGTTTCGCCAGCATTAGCGCCTACACTTTTAAGCGAGGCAAGACAACAAGCAGCTTGGATAGGAATAAACCACAAGGAATGCTCTACCAAAGAACTAAAAGATCCCAAATACAACAGTAATCCCACGAATAGATGTTACGCATGTAAAAGTGAATTGCATTCTCATCTAAAACTTATTTCCCAAAAAGCAGGCAACTTCCAAGTTATTGATGGAGTCAACTATGACGACCTAAAAGACCATCGGCCTGGAATTTCTGCAGCCAAAGAAGCTGGAGTCATTTCACCCCTTGCAGAATTAAAAATTGGTAAATTATCTATCCGTAAAATTTCTAAGGCACTTGGTTTCCCATGGTGGGATAAACCAGCAGAGCCCTGTCTTGCATCTAGGTTCCCATATGGAGAATTAATTTCCTCAAATCGGCTAGTTTTAGTTGGAAAAGCGGAATCATGGTTAAAAGAAAATGGATTTGCTCATGTGAGAGTAAGGAATGAAGGATTAAATGGAAAAATCGAAGTTCCTTCCCATCAAATAAAAGAAATCACAGAAGATGTAATGAGAGAAAGGATCATCAAAAAATTCATTGAGCTTGGGTTTGATTCTGTAACTCTTGATCTAGAAGGCTTTTCTAGTGGCAAATTAAACAAGCATATAAAAATAAATTCGAATCATTAAACTTACTCAATAAGCTCAAAGAGATTTATTGACTTACTTTATTTCTATAAAATTTACCCTTAAAAATTAACTAAATATCAACTGGTTTTCTAATTGCGGTTCTAATATCTTCAGGACTTTTTCTTTGCAAGCTTTTCAAGGAAAAGCCTTTAGCCTCTAATTCATGGCCTAAAAACTCACAAGCCCTTTCAGGCAAGGTGTTCTCTCCACAAGTAAAAACATCAACAGCGGCATATCCATGCTCAGGCCATGTATGAATAGATATATGAGACTCTGCCAAAAGAGCTAATCCAGTAACACCCTGAGGAGCAAAACGATGAGTCATCAAGTTGAGAAGTTGGGCTCCTGCATGCTTTGCTGCCCCAGTCAATAAGGTCCTTACAAAAGCCTCGTCATTAATCTTCCCTTGATCACAGTCATACAACTCAAGAATGCAATGCTTACCAGCAATGTTGGTATTTGCAAAAGACCGAACCTTATTAAGGTCTTTAGCTTCCGAATCGATCCACCCAGGATTAGGGTGCAAGCAAGTAGGAATAGGATCCATGTATTTGGGAAAAATTGATCAGCACATTACTTGACGTTACCCAAATCTCTAAAGAGCTTAGCCTCCACAATTTGTGAATCAGCTTGCCAATCCCTTGCGAATCCATCTAAATGGGTTGCTGTAATAAGACTTTGATGTTGCTCACCAACAGCCTCAAGCAATAACAACTGTCTGGTTTTATCTAATTCTGCTAAAACATCATCCAACAACAAAAGCGCTGGCTCTCCATAAATTTGGCTTACAAGGTCCAACTCTGCCAGCTTTAAAGCAAGCACAATTGTTCTTTGCTGACCAGCAGAAGCAAAACGACGTGCCAACACACCATTTATCAAAAAGCCAATCTCATCCCTATGAGGGCCCACAGAACAATGCCCAAGTCGTTCTTCATTCACTCGCTGGCCAAGAAGCTGTTCTTCTATCGAAATTCGCCAGGCCTTCTCCTCTTCCTCTCCCTCCAAAACACTACCTGCCTCATAAGTCATAGTAAATTTCTCCTTCCCATTGCTAAGAGTTTCTTGCCATTTAGCCGCCAAGGGTTGCAAATGTCCCAATGCTCTTTTCCTTCGTCGATGAATTCGAGTACTTACTAAAGCCATCTGAGTATCAAAAGCATCAAGCATCGCTAAACGATCCTGAGAAGAATGATTAGCCAGATTTCTCCAAAAATGATTTCTTTGTCGCAAAAGCTTGTTATAACGACCGGTCAACTCTGAATAAACAGGTTCTAACTGCTGAACAACCCTATCTAACCAATTCCTTCTTAAAACAGGTTCACCCCGAACTAAATCAAGATCCAACGCACTGAAGCATACGCATCTCAATGGACCTATAAGATCCAACTGCCGAACTAAAGGTTTTTCATTGAGATATGCCTTCCGCCCACCTCTTCTTCGAAGCTCGAGTTGCAGTTGATCACCATCATTAGCGATAGCTCGAAGAAGCGATTGGGTTTTATTCCAATGAATAAGATCTTGATCACGGCTACATCGATGAGATCTCAAACTACCTAACAATTCAACCGCCTCTAGCAGGTTTGATTTGCCTACACCATTTGATCCAATTATTAATAGCCGCTTTTCAATTACATCCAGTTCCAACTGGATGTAATTACGGAATCCCTCTAGTTCAAGCTTATGGAGCCGGATCGGTCGAAAAGCAACTTGCAGATAAGCTACCGTGATGAAGGGACGTAATAGTCGAGTCATTTATAAGCTAGATGCTTATAAATGGGCATGTAGCTCAGTTGGATAGAGCATCAGATTCCGGTTCTGAGGGTCGGGGGTTCGAGTCCCTCCATGCTCGTTAATAAAGGGTTTGAAAAAAGGAATGACTTAAAAAAGCTTCAACCCCATTGCCCGAATACCACCGGGGTCAAGCAAAAAACCATTTTCTTGCAATGCTTGTTGCGAGGCTTTTGAAGCAGCAATTGAAATACTGCAACCAGGAATATCCCTTCGCAAAACACACAGTGTTTTATTCACTAATACCGACAACAAGCTTCCCTGATCATCACCAGGTTGAGCGACTAAGTTCCATAAATTCGCATTTAATCCATAGTCAGTCGTTGCACGCACAAACCCAACTAAAGATCCAGTAGATTCTTTATAAATGCTGAGATAATAAATACTACGTTCTATAGCCAATGAAAGTTTCTTAGGGTGATACATTTGCTCTCTACATTTCCAGAAAAGTCGATTCAGAGAACCTGATTCAGGAACATTCTCATCATCTAAAAAATGTCCTGGTGGAAGACTTAAAGAGGAAGACTTGATTCTAAAAGGCATAAAAAATCAGCCCGTATTTCTCATACCTGCAGCAATACCATTAATAGTGAGCAAGGCACCTCTTAATAATTCACTTCGACTATAAGTACGTCCATCTGAATCGCCTCCAGCTAATTCACTAATTGGTGGCTGCCTATTTTGATCACGCAAGCGTCTTAATAAAGCAACCTGAAGAAAACCCAAAGGGACAATAGTACGATTCCTAAGATCTACAGACAATTGGAGTGCATGATCAGCGCCTAACAATCTTTTATGACCAGTAATATCTAAAATCAATTTACGTGTACAAGTATATTCATTAGAGATCGTCTCGAAAATCAGACCAAACGCTTCGCGATACTCTCTCTCACCAAGAATACTTACATAATGATTAGCTAAATCTAAATCAACTTTAGATAAAGTCATTTCAACCTTAGATATCAACATCCTGAAGAAAGGCCAGCGCTGGTGAAGCATACGTAATAGCTCCAATTGAGCAGGATCAGCATCAACCTCTGCTGCCAAAGCAGTGCCAACTCCAAACCAACTAGGTAACAAGAAACGACTTTGCGTCCAACCAAATACCCATGGAATAGCTCTAAGACTAGATAAGTCCTTAGCTCCACTTTTCCTACGAGCTGGACGACTGGAAATCTGTAACTTACTAATTTCTTCAATAGGAGTAACTTGCTGAAAGAAAGCTACTAAATCTGGATTGTCGTGAACAAGAGCTCTATAATGCTCTCGGGATCTTGCAGCTAAACGAGTCATTAGCTGATTCCACTCAGGAGTAGCATCTAATTGATTTCTGACGAGACTGTTCTGTAATACTGCAGTAGTTACTGTCTCTAAGTTATAAAGAGCTAATTCAGGCAGGCTATATTTTGATGCAAGTACTTCTCCTTGTTCAGTAATCTTTATTCGACCTTGAAGTGTTCCACTTGGTTGAGCAAGAATTGCTTGATATGCAGGCCCGCCCCCACGACCCACCGATCCTCCACGACCATGAAATAAACGTAAAGCAACGCCTTTTTTAAAGGCCAAATTTTGCAATGCAATTTGTGCCTGATGAATCTCCCAATTACTCGAAAGAAAACCTGAATCCTTATTACTATCTGAATAACCAAGCATCAACTCTTGAAGTTGCTGCGAATTTTCACCAATCCTAGGAAGCAAATTCCTATAAATAGGCATGTCGAAAAGTTCTTCCATCACCGAAGGGGCATGCTGAAGATCCTCAACTGTCTCAAAAAGAGGAACCACAAGAAGCTCAGAATGTTTCCCAATTGGATCAACCAATCCTGCCTCTTTTGCAAGCAATAAAACCTCTAACAAATCAGAAACACTATGGCTCATTGAAATCACATAAGTTCGACAAATCCTGCTTCCAAATTCTTCCTGAAGTCTATTTAGCATTCTGAAAACTGAAAAAGTCTCGGATGTACTTTGAGACCATGCCACTTCTGAAGGGATCAATGGTCTACGAGTTTCAAGTTCTTGCTTTAGCCATTCAACTTTTTCATTCTCCTGCATCTCTTGATAGGACTTTGGAAGATTTAAATAACACGTCAACTCATCAATAGCATCACTATGCCTCGTACTTTCCTGGCGAATATCTAAACTGGCTAATGAAAAAGCAAATATCCGAACCTGTGTAAGTAAAGTTTCTAGAGGCTCGCAACTCAAATCTGTACTTACCAAACTGTTCCTAATCAACTCCAAATCACTTCGAAACTCTTCGACAGATGCATAGTGAAGTGCTTCACCTACATTAATTGAATTTCTTTTTACATCTGTGCCTTCAGGTGAACTCTCCCACCAACGCATTTCAGCTAATTGTTTATTACGTTGTTTCGTCAATCTCAGACGCTCTAAGGTATAACTTAACTTCAACCGATATGGCTCAAGTCGATAACGAGCTGCCCGCTCCTCGTAGACTTCTGGGAAACGCAATCGATCCATTTCAAGTGACTCAAGTAATGGAGCACTAACCTGACTCCATTGCATAGAAATGCTCAATTGATCCCTTAATTTTTGTACTGCTGAGCAATAACGTTCCAACATTAATTCACGTTGGTAGCAAGCTGTTCTCCATGTGATCTCTGGAGTGACAGAGGGGTTCCCATCACGGTCAGAGCCAACCCAAGAACCAAACGTACAAAACGCAGCTTGTGGGAGATGAACATCTGGATAACTAGATGTCAAAGCCGTAGAAATTCTTCTTCGGAGTTGAGGCATTGCATCAAATAAAACTTGCTGAAAATAATGAAGTGCATAATCAACCTCATCAAGAACAGAAGGTTTAAACTGATGCAACTCATCAGTGCGCCACCAAAGTCTTATCTCTTCCTCTAACTGAAGTCTCAAACTTTCTTTTTCTGATGCGGAGACAACCGAATTAGACTGAAGTTGTTGTAAAAGACTAGCAACTCTTCTTTGTTTGTGTCTAACAGTATGCCTAACAATTTCAGTTGGATGTGCAGTAAATACAAGACGAATATCTAATTCTTGCAAAAGAGTCTCAAGTTGAGCTGGAGGAACATTTAATCGACGCAATTTCTCAAATAGCTCTCTAAAAGTGGCTGGATCTGTTTGACTAGCAAGTGGAGGAGCAAAAGGATCAAAAGACTCCTCAGATCCACCCTCCCTAACACTTTTTATACTTGCAAGATAACTATCTTCCTCAATTCTTTGCTCCAGAATATTAACCAACTGAAAATACAAAGAAAATGCACGTGCTGCAGCTATTGCCTCAGCTAAATCCATTTCACGAATCAGTAAAACAATTGCAGCGCCGGTTCCAGATTCATCCGTGCCCTCAATAGTCAACGGATCACTTAATTTCTTCAATCGCAAAAGTCTTTCAGCTTGTTCTGGGGGGCATTCACTCCGTAATACCGTCTGCCAAAGATCTTCGACAAGCTCAAGACGTTGTTCCAATAATCTGCCAGCTTTTTCTTGCTGTACTGGAACAGATCTCAGCTCATCTGCTTTGATAGACCCGTTCTGGGAGGAACGCTGCATTGAATTGCTTGAAGAATCAGATTTAGGCATCATCAAAACATCATCTCAGTACGAGAAGCCTGCATCTCTTCTAAAGCCATCGCTGAAATTCCTTCTTTAAGAACACTTTGAATACTCTTACCTTGAGAATAATCCTGAAGCCATTGCATGGACTGATTTCCAGTACGCAGAACAGAGGCCAATGGAGATAGCTGATCGAGCATAGACAGCTCTTTTGCTAAAGGTGTTACCTCTTCAACAAGGTCTTTAATCCAATCTCTACAAATAATCAAACTTCCATCTCTCCAGTGTGACAAAGTGGCATCAAGGCTATCTTTTGAAGCTGCTAAATCATTCTTGTCACTTAATACAGCTAACTCTATTTCAGATAACTCACTACTTTTTAAAGGATCTAACTTCTCTGGTTCTTTAATAAGGCTAAGTACTCTAAGTTCTAATAAAGCAGTCAATGCAAGCAGAACGGAAGGGTCCGTTATCAAATCACAGATCCTAAGCTCAAGACGATTAAGTTCGTAGGGACGACGAGGTCCATTTGGACGCACTGAAGTCCACAAATGTCTCTCATTTCGCATCACTCCACTCAAAAGAGAATTTTCGACCCACCTCACATAATGCTCATAGTCCAAAAACAATGGGACGTCATTAGGATTTAAAGGGAATTGACTCCATCTTTGTGAGTGCATCCCAGTAGGAACATTATCCAGGAAAGGAGAACTAGCACTCAGAGCAAGTAATAAAGAAGCCTCACATCTAACTAATCGCAAAGCTGCAAAAAGCAAATGCAAATCTTCCAACCCTAAATTAATATGAATACTTGCTGTAACTACTTTTGTGCCATATGAAGTCTCAATTAAATCATGATAAGGGTTACTCAGATCCGAACGTTCAAATCTTTTACTGTCTCCCAAGCTTAGAGTACTACCAGGTAATAAGGTTAATCCCTTAGGTTGCAACCAAGAACGCAACTTTCTTCTAGGTGCCAATAAAGATTCTCTAAGTAAAGAATAGTCAGAAGAAGGTTTGGTTATGTACTCAAGATTCCGTTGATCAGGCTCCTTAACAAACTCTTGTAACTCCTGACTAACTTCAACTGCAACCCCTACATGCTCCCCATTAGGCCTTCCAGTAAAAAGCTCAACCTCAAAACCTTTCAGAAGTAATTTCATATCCATAACTAACTTACGTCCAAGCAAGCAATAGCTGAGAGCATCCCTCGAGCCTTATTAAGGGTCTCCTTATATTCAGACTCTGGATTGGAATCTGCTACGACACCAGCCCCTGCTTGAACCTGAACTCGCAAGCCCCCTTTTGAATGAGGGCTAACAATCATGGTGCGAATAGTAATTGCAGTATTTAATGCACCTGTCAGATCCACAGACCCATAGACTCCCGAATAAGGCCCGCGTGATTGAGATTCTAATTCGTTAATTAACTGCATAGCTCGTATCTTTGGTGCTCCACTAACAGTACCTGCAGGAAACGAAGAGATTAATAAATCCCAAACATCATTCTCTGGAGAAAGAAGACCTTCAACCTCACTAACCATGTGCATTACATGTGAATACTTCTCAATTACCATTAATTGCTTTACAGAAACACTTCCAGGCCTACTAACTCGACCAAGGTCGTTGCGACCAAGATCAACAAGCATCACATGCTCTGCTATTTCTTTAGGGTCAGCCAATAACTCTTTTTTTAACTGCTCATCCTCATCCTGGGTTAAACCCCTAGGACGAGTACCAGCAATAGGCCTAAGGCTTGCAAGAATTCCATCCTGGCTAGGCTCTGCCCTGACCATAACCTCAGGGCTGGAACCAATCAACTGCCAATCTCCAAAATCAAAAAAAGCCATATACGGAGAAGGGTTAACCATGCGCAAACTGCGATACAAATCAAGAGGTTGCTTTTCAACTCTTGCTTCTAAGCGCTGACTAAGAACTAATTGAAAGACATCGCCTGCAGCAATATGTTCCTTTGCCAATTTGACAGCACTTTCAAACTCCTGTTGTGTGCAATTGCTAGTAACCCCTGGATA
Organism: Prochlorococcus sp. AG-363-L02; assembly: GCA_003280185.1. The sequence continues at coordinate 124,367 of QCFP01000001.1, read as the reverse complement.
CTCCTTAACTGCTTCTTGCCATCTCAAAGGTTGACTAAAAGGAATGGGGTCGGACATTTTTCTTTCAAGCTCGTCAAGCCTTTTAAAAGCTTTTGTATAGGCTTCATCTGGAGTTTGCCCATCAGTTAGATCTCCATATACGACAGCAGTTATTAGTCTTTTCACTTGATCGACAATGAGAATGCTATCCATCAACATCCAAGCACCATCGGGTGGATCCTTAGGACCCCGTTCATGTGAAATGACCTTTGGCTCCATCCAACCAATCAATTCAAATCCCCACATTCCATAAAGCTGTCCTAAAGGAGGAAGATTTGGAAGGGTAACTGTCTTATATCCAGACAACCAAGTTCTTAGACCTTCAAAAGGATTCCCTACATATTCTTCTTCTTTTCCACAACGCCATATCCTTTGCATACGATCGCCTCTACATTTAGCAGTCCATAAAGGATTACTAGCCACAACACTCCAACGTCCAACAATTTCACCACCTTCAACTGACTCAAGCAGTACACCTGGAGGATTACCTTGCCCAACCTTCATCCAAGTTGAGAGAGGTGTCTCCAAATCAGCTGGCCAACTCCTGGCTAAAGGAATGAAATTTGAACCTTTAGAAGCTGCCTCATAAAAAGAGGAACGATCAGAACTATCCATTAAGGAACCTTCGCAGCTATTGCCGTGAAGTTAGTAATCCCTTAAAGGATTATGAGTAAAAGGGCTCAAGCGTCGTAAGTATTTCTACCGCTGAACTTAAGACTTGAGGGATTGGGGTTCTGACCAATTCGACGAGGATTGTGATTGACGACTGGACGTCCCTCATTGACTTTTTCAGGGAAAACACCATCCTTTGGATGAAGAAACTCAGTATCGCCACCAGGAAAGATGCGATAAATCTTGTAATCTTCAATCCTTGGCTTAAAGGAAGTTCTTAATTGAGTTCCCAAAGCAAGACACTGTTCCTTGCGAGCGAAATACATGATGTTTTCACCCTCATTCATCACCGCAGCACCACCAGTGGGCAACTCAAAAGCCTGAGCCTTCCCGCTTGACCAAGTGATGGCGTACTTTTCCTCAGTTTCAGCAGAATTTAAAAGCCCACCTGTACTGGCAATGCTCTTTGGGAGATTACCTTTCAAAGCCTCAGAAGCCATGGCTGTCCTCTAAATCCGTAATTCCGGTACCTATGAAAATTAGCACCGTGTTTTTCCCCTAGAACACTACAAGGGGTCAACCGTCACACCCGTCAACATTAAAAGAATTTAAAAAAGTCAAACATTACAGTCCGCAACTGGGAAAAACACGGTCAAGCCATTATCACGTCGATCTGTTAAGCGACCACCCAAACTAGCCAACAATTGTTGCGTAGCGGCCTTGGTAAGTTCCAAACTGCCAGTATTTGGGTTCCAACTTAATACCGGCCCAAGCTGTGCGTTTTGTTGTTTGCTTGCACATCCATTGATATATGGATCAATTTCCTCAATAAGTATTTGAAGTTTCAATCGATGTCCTGCTGGGCGCAGCTTCAAAGTAAGACTAGAGCCAGGAGGAAGACCCCGACTCGTTCTATCTATAAGACCGCCTAGCATCAATTCAAGCCGCTCTGGATCACTTAATACATGGGAAAGGTCAGGCGAAATGTCGAGTCGAAGTCGAACACCTCTCCTTTCTAATTGATAACTTGCAGAGGGATATAACAATTCCAACATTTTCCCTAAATCAGTTCTTGCCAGTCTTGAAGTCTCTTGAGGCTGACGCTGTAATTCTGCCGCATTAAAAATCAAACCAAACCGATCAATTTGCTCTGTACACTCCGTATCAATCTGTTTTAAACGATTTTCAACAATATCTGGGAGATCCGATCGTCTTAATAGAGAGCGAATCAGTGTTCTGATAGTTGCTAAAGGTGTTCGTACCTCATGCGTAATAGCCTCCAAAAGTGAAAGTTCCGCAGTTTGCTCATTAATAGGCTCAGACTCATTTGATTTATCGGGGATTGTTTGCAACGTAAGGCTTGGGGCAATCGCTGCAAGCCTCTCAGCCAATCTTGGCCAGAACAACTTTTCAAGGCCAGGATTACTTTCTAATTGCCCTAAAGCTGCTAACGCCAGACGCAATTCATTTGCCTGAGCATGATCTTCATCATCAATTCTCAAATCTAAAATCTTTAACAAATCAGCAATAGCATCAGGATCACTCCTCATAAGGAGGTGCCTTTCGCCTTTTTTCCCTGACAAAGCAAGTGCAACCTGAATCTCAGGAGTAATTATTATCAACAATGGATCTTGTCCATCATCTTGTCTTAAAGGCATCCTTTTAAAGTGGCCTTCATCTGCAATGCTTTGCTGAGATATTGATCTGGTTTTGCTAGGGAGCAAAAAGCCTCCAAAAGGAACATGTAAATTGCTTAATTGTTCAGGAGCCCAAACCCATCCTTTAAAACGTTTTAATAAACGAGGTTCATAAAGTGCTGGTAGTGGAGCGGCTATCCAAATCCCTGAAGATGGATTCATTGGTAGCAAAACATCTTCCTGAAGAGTCTCTAATGCAGCCCACCAAAGACGTCGAACAGTCTCTTCATCAACCTTTCCAGGAGTAAGCCCTTGAGCCATTCTTTCGTGAAAAGCACTTAAGCACCTAGAACGATTCACAAGTTCTCAGAATTCAAAAATGATTGGCGAGCAACGGAAAGACAGATTCCTATTGCCATAAAATTAATCACTAATGCTGTCCTCCCATAACTCATAAAAGGAAGAGGGATCCCAGTAACTGGACCCAGCCCGATTGTCATGAAGATATTAACAATAACCTGAAACATCACCATAGTTGCTATGCCAATTACAACCAATGATTCATAATCAGTTCTAGCTCTTTTTGCGATCTTCAAGAGTTCAAAAATCAATAAAGCAAAACTAAAAACCACTATGAATGTTCCCAAAAAACCAGTTTCTTCTCCTAATGCACTAAATATAAAATCAGTATGCTGCTCAGGAATAAATTGCAGTTTTGTTAATTCCCCTTGCAAAAGACCAGATCCAAACAACCCTCCAGAACCTATCCCAATTGTACTTTGAAGTAAATGATAACCGCCTCCAAGAGGATCTTTGGAAGGATCAAGAAACAAAAGTAACCTATCTCGTTGATAAGCTTTTAACCCATTGGCCCAAATCCAAGGAGTGGCGAATGCAATAAGAATCTGAAACAGAAATATTAAAGAAGCAAAAGTAACCCTAAAAGGCAATGTTCTATAAGCCAATAGTGAAATTAATGGAATCCAGAGTAAAAGGCCCCACGGATATCCTGCAGTAAATATGGCAGTTATTAGCCCCGAAAAGAAAATAACGACCCACTCCAGTTTCATGCCAGACCAATAAAGCATTGTTATCAGAACAGCTCCAAATACCAAAGATGTGCCTAAATCAGGCTGAACAAATACAAGTCCCCAAGGGATAGAAATAACGACTAATGGTCTAATTAAGTCAACAGGTTTGCTAATTGGGTGGCGTTCAAGAACTGCAGCAAGTAGAAGTATCGCTACAATTTTTGCTAACTCAGAAGGTTGAAAATGTATACCTCCAAAACTTAACCATCTTTGGGAACCTAAAGCAGATACACCTATAACGCGAACTGCAATAAGACTGAGAACAGTTACACAATACATTGGGAACAAGAATGGCTTATATCTCCGCAAAGGTAAACGTGCTAACCCCAACGCAACTAACACACCAACACATGCTGTTAGCCAATGTTGATACCAATCAGCAAAGTCAGAATTTCTCTGAGTGCTCGCAATCAAACAACCTGACAGTATGACCAAACCAATAGGAATAGCCCACATTATGAAGTTAGTATTCCTGGGTTTATTTATCCGAACTAATGGGTGCAAAGTCTTTTCTTTACTACTCCGTCTAAAAATTCTTAGCATTATTCACTACTTAATCCAGACTTCTGAGATATAACTTTTGCCAATTTGATAAAGGCATCTGCACTAAATGATTCAGGTTTATCTATTACAATTGGACACCCTTTATTCCCACCTTCTTGGACAGGCATTTCCATAGGTATCTCAGCCAATAGATCTACATCTTTCTCAAGTGCCAGCTGCTTTCCACCACCAGAGCCAAATATTGCGTAACGTTTTTCTGGCATATCAGGTGGCACAAAAACAGACATATTTTCTACAACTCCAAGAATAGGAATACCCATCTGGACAAACATTGCAAGGCCTCTTCTGGAATCCTGTAATGAAACCCTCTGGGGTGTTGTCACGATGACTACTCCAACCATTGGCACTGCCTGCGCTAAAGACAATTGGGCATCACCAGTTCCTGGAGGTAAATCCACAATTAATACATCCAGTTCTCCCCAATTACACTGATAAAGAAATTGGCGAATAATGCCATTCAACATTGGCCCACGCCAAATTACTGGCTGGCTTTCTTCTATAAGAAGGCCCATCGAAATCATACAAATACCAGAACTTTGGATTGGAGAAATGATTTGGCTAGTCCCTGAACCAGTTACTTGAGGAGTTTGGTCAGCCACTCCAAGCATGGTTGGAGTATTTGGCCCATAAATATCTGCATCTAAAAGACCTACCTTGAAGCCCTGCTTAGCTAATGCACAAGCCAGGTTTACTGCAACCGTGCTTTTGCCCACTCCACCTTTTCCGCTGCTAACAGCAATTACTTTCTTCACTCCAGGGATAGATTGCGGCTCTGCAACTTGACCATGCCCTGCCTGGCCTATAGGTGAATCAGATGGTGATTGAGAATTAGCCAATTCTATCTGTACATCGCTAATGCCATCCAAATTAGACAAGGAATCTCTTATTTCTTGAGCAATTCGCTCCCTTTGAGAATTTGCAAAGGCTGGAAGATTCATTCTCAATATCACTCTTGGAGGGATTACACGAACTTGATCAACCCACCCCAGCTCAGCAACAGGGCGCCCACTACCAGAATCCTTTACTTCGCCGAGAATATTATTTACTTGATTGGTAAGACTCATGACTTAATTAGCCGAAGAAGGACTTTGATCTTAATGGTGTAAAGATATTGTTCTAGTGTGAGAAACGGGCATTTGAAAAGTCCTCGACGAAAAGCTAAACGATTAACTTCTCTCCACAAGATCTCCATGTTCCGCTCTTTTATAGACAATCTTATAAAACCAGGCAGAATTTCTACCTCAAACAAAAAGGAGGCAACTTCTACATCCCATATCTCTTCAATGCCACCCGAAAACTCCAGGGATAGAGCACGTGAATTAGTTCTCAATCTTCAAGATAAAATCTGCTCTGGTCTTGAAGAAATTGACGGAACAGGGAAATTTCAGGAAGAATCATGGGATCGCCCAGAGGGAGGCGGGGGCAGATCCAGAGTAATGAAAGAAGGAACAATATTTGAACAAGGAGGTGTAAATTTTTCTGAGGTCCATGGTGAAGAACTACCTCCTTCAATCCTGAATCAACGCCCAGAGGCTAAAGGTCATCAATGGTTTGCTACTGGAACATCGATGGTTCTTCATCCCCGGAATCCATATGTTCCTACTGTTCACCTTAATTACCGTTATTTCGAAGCAGGACCAGTGTGGTGGTTTGGAGGAGGAGCAGATTTAACACCTTTTTATCCTTTTCTTGAAGATGCTCGTCACTTTCATCAAACACATAAAGATGCATGTGATTCAATTGACCCACATTTTCACAAGGTTTTCAAACCATGGTGTGACGAATATTTCTACTTAAAGCATCGTGAAGAGGCACGAGGAATAGGAGGAATCTTCTATGATTATCAAAATGGCTCTGGGAATTTATACAAAGGTCAGAGTTTTGACGGAAAGGCTGCAAATATTTCTAGAGAGATTGGAGAAAAAAATTTTCATTGGGAGACATTATTTAATCTAGCTACTTCATGTGGAAACGCATTTCTTCCATCATATTGTCCAATAATTGAAAAGAGAAAGGATCTTAATTTTGGTGAGAAAGAGCGTCAGTTTCAATTATATAGAAGAGGCAGATATGTAGAGTTTAATCTTGTCTGGGACCGAGGAACTATTTTCGGTCTACAGACAAATGGTCGCACTGAGTCAATCTTGATGTCATTACCACCACTGGTGCGCTGGGAATATGGTTATTTATCAGAGCCTGGATCACGTGAAGCACTTTTAACTGATATCTTCACTCAACCTCAAGATTGGCTAAAGGATAATAATCTTGAGAAACTATGCCGAAATAATAATGCTATAAATTAACAGTTATAGCATCTTTATTTAGACCTTTTAAAATAGAATTAGTAATTCTAATAGCTATAGTCCTGATTGTTTTATCTCTACTTGATGGATCTCGAAGTCTATCTTCAAGTTCACCTTCTAATTTTCCTATTTCAAGAATTCTAATTTGTCTCCTTGGTGCACCGAGTCCTCCCCTAAATAGTAAAGGATATCGCCCAAAGTCATTGGCCAAGCTTTCATCAATACTATTCAAATCATCAGTAACAGCAGGTATTAAGCCTGAGCCATAGCCATCAGGTCCATATGCATCAAAGTGTATTTCCAATGGATAACCTCCATTCAAAGCATGCCTATACCCATTTGACCAATTGGTTCTAGGGTCATTAGCATCAACCAACGTACGAATTTTGGGATCATAAAAACTAATATTTAATCCATAACGTCTACCTAATAAAACAAGTTCTTTACAGACAAGTAAATTCCAATACAATTCATCTCGCATGGAACTATCCATTGGGGCAGCACCTTTTAAATCAACTACATAACCAGAAGTGCCAGCACCATTAATTCCTTGAGAATCAGCATGTCCAGCCATAACTAAAATATGGATGTCATGATTAATTTGACCTTTCCCTATCCAGAAACTAGGTAGATTTACACGTGAACCGATTAAAGAATCTACTTTTAAGTTTGAGAGTTGCTTAGCAAAATTAATAGGTGTAAAAGTCAACAAAATGCCAATCAAAGTAAAAGAAAGTCTCTTGCTTAAACTGATCATGGTAAAGGCAATAATTTTAAATAGGAGAGGACAGTAATGAGCCATCGCTTGCTAAAGCTAAGCTATTAGAAAGCTCTAACTCCATAGCAATCAACTCATCTCTATGAGCCCTAACCCTTAACTGACTATTATCACTTTCGGGAGAACTAATCAAGCGCAATTCGACAGCCTCAATTCGTGATGCTTTGCGCTGATAAAAAGCACCGGCAACAGGTCCAAGGGCAGAAAGCAAAAGTGGCCACCAACCTAAAAACGGATAAAGCTGTACCAGTACTAAGCCCAAGCAAGCTGAACCAACCATTCCATAAATTGACAATAAAATAGCCAGTCCATTGCTAGAAGAAACGCTCCCTCTAAACCGCAACAATTTCTTTTCTAAATCCCCACCATCTCTAATCCATCCCCTTCCTTCTAGCCAAAGACTTATTCCATCTAATACTTCAATTGGTGGCTTTGAAGAAAAAACATCAACAACGGTTGTACGATCCTTACTCGCTGCCCGAAGAAAAAAGACCAACCCAATTGCTAATAATAGGGTCAATAAAAGAGTTGAGGAGAGGACTTTAGACATTTGAAAAGAGAAGGAAATCTACCTTTATAGTGCTTTTAGAAGTAAAGAAAATTCTAGGCCAAGTCCAAACTAAGCCATGCCGGATAGAAGAGGCAAAGTAAAATAAATTTTTTTCTCAACTTAATAGAGACTGAAATATAATTTTCTTATTAGAATGCCTTAAGAATACTCCTTTTCAGCTAGTCCTCCAAAAAACCATCACAAAAAACATTCTAAACTAATATAGATAATCTTTTAGTCTAGGAACTAATCTAAGTGTCTTTTTAAGCTCTATGAAACTATGTCACAAGTAAATTCTACCCCAGCAAATTTCAAGGTATTTGATCAAGACCTTGATCTGGCCTGGGAAAATCGCTATGAGAAAGCATCGACTCTTGCTGTAGATACTGAAGCCATGGGACTTATCCATGGGCGAGACAGGCTTTGTCTTGTACAAATTTGTGATTCTCAAGACAATGTTGCTTGCATAAGAATCAACAAAGACCAACGATCCGCACCAAGACTGAAGAAAATCTTAGAGTCAAGCTCGATAGAGAAGATTATGCATTTTGCGCGATTTGATGTTGCCGCATTGGCGCAAGGTTTAGATATAAAAATGAACTCGATATTCTGCACAAAAATTGCAAGTCGACTTGCTCGTACTTATAGTCCAAGACATGGATTAAAGGAAGTAATACTTGAACTAGTAGGAGTGGAATTAGACAAACAAGCTCAAAGCAGTGATTGGGGTAAAATGGAGAATCTGAATGAATCACAACTGGCTTATGCAGCAAACGATACTAGATACCTCATACCAGCAAGAATGCGCCTTGAAGAAATGCTTCGTAGAGAGGGAAGGTGGGAAATTGCACAAGAATGCTTCAGATGTATTCCTGTTCTCTCAAACCTAGATCGAATGCATTTCAATCATATATTTGAACATTAATACTTTTCTTTCTCAGTCCTCAACCATAAAGTTTTCATCCTCAGCTAGAGCTTCTAACAGATTATCTAATTGCTTGGATGATGAATCTTCATTGGCCATTGCTAAACGTGCTTCTTCTAAAAGACGCATCGCGATATTCTTTCTTGACTGAATATCCCTTGCTCCCTCCTTTGCCGCAACCAAATCAACACGCCTGCGAGCCGAGGAAAGACTAATACTTAAATGCCTAGCCAACAAAGCACAAACCTTTAAGTATTCATGATCTTGTATTGCGGCCATAAAAAAACCTCTCACAACTAAAATACATCTTGCTTGTTTTTTTCGTAAAAGCTTTATTAAACTCCCAAAAGACAACTCGAGACAAGTTCTGCCAAGGCTTTACTTCCCCCAGACGGCCCCATGCGCCTAATCCCCCTAAGGCCTAAGCGCTGCCTAAGTTTATGATTCTCCAAAAGTAATTTTAATTTTTCTGAAAGAGCTTTTGAATCAGTAAATGGTTCTACTGCCCCAGCCAAAAGACGGCTCTGACGCAATGCGAAATCACGATTAAATTGAGGCCCAGGACCGATTAAAGAAACTGCCGGTTTTCCAAGCCCAACTAATTGTTCGGTAGCCGTACCAGCAGCTGTAATACCAACCTCTGCCCAACCAGCCCAAGAAGAAAATTTCCCAGAGCCAAGCAATACAAGCATAGAGTTCTTCCCCCAACAAAACCGCGATTCAAAATCATCAGATTGGATATTTACTGGGGCATATCCCTGGGCCTTTAAGAGAAGGGCTAATTGGCCAATGGTTGGTTCTGAACCTAGAGCAACTAAAACAGCAGTTGGCTCATTCAGGTTCAAATCTTCCAAGCAAATCAGCAATCTCTCAAAATTACGCATTGCTTCAGGAATACGGCTCCCGCAAAGCAAAAGGACTCTTCGATAACCCCTCAACGAAGGAGGGCAAGAGTTCCTATGCAACTCATCCATCATTGGATTACCTGGGGCAATAGCCATCACATTGAGCCGCCTTAAACCACGAGCTGTCAATGCGTCTCTGACTGCAACTAGCTTGCAACGTGAAGATCTCATCAATGCACATTCCCAAGGATCCCATTCACTTCCTTTCCAATTGTGGTAATAGTCGCTCAAAGAATATCCAGGTCCACTTCTCCAGGTGTAATCACTTTTTGGAGTACCAACAAATCCGTAAGAAGAGCCACTACTCCAAGCCATGAACAAAGGTAAGCAGTCTCCTATCGCGAGAATTACATTTCCTTTGCGCGCTGCTCTGCGGATTGTCTTCCATTGATCTATGCAAATAAGAGTTAAACCCGCAAATAAATCCGAGACAAAAGCCTTGAAACTCTGATTACTAAAGCCCCCACTAGGCAAAGAGGCTTCCGGACCAATTTTTCGAAGCCAGCCCTCTGATATTGGCAATTGAAAAATTTTACCTTGACCAACTAATGGCATTACTTCAAGCTTCAAGCTAGGTTCCAATCTATGGATGGATTCCAAAACTCTTAGAGCTATTAAATCCTCTCCATGTCCATTTGAAAGAACCAATAGTGCCTGGTTACTCTGCCTGATACGATCCGCAGAGACCACCTGAAACTCACTCTGGGCGGCATGGCCAAGTGGTAAGGCAGAGGATTGCAAATCCTTTATCCCCAGTTCGAATCTGGGTGCCGCCTTCTTACCAAATCCTGTAATCAGTTGCAGGAACTCAATTATTAGGTCTCTCTTCCTCATTCAGTGCGGTAGGTGAATGGTAGGTGAATCGCTGATTACCATTCCTCTTTTCATTATCCCAAGAATTCACCTACCAGACCACCATTAAGTTCTCATCAGGATTATTGGTTCGTGACCTAAGAGACACCTAAATGACCCCACAAGGGTCAGGGAGGTCAATCCTTCCTATCCAGAAAAATTCAGGAGAGGAAGGGTTTTGAGATTAAGTGTTCTGGATTTAGAAGATCAATAGACTGCTAAGAAGTAGGTATGAATTATGTACTTCTGGCGAATAGAAAAACTGAAGAATGAGCTTGCTAAGCATCCTGTTAGTCAGAAAAAATTATTTGCTTATTGCTTAGGGATTACTCTTCTTCTATTTATTGATGGAGTTCCACAGAGTCCCGAAAACTCTTTAAGTCTTTCTCAGGAATGGATTTCGTGGTGTATTTATTTCACAACTACATTAATATCTCTTGTTTCCTTTTATTTGATTAATGGAGGTGAAAAAGGAAGAGATTTTATAGGTCGTTTCCTATCAATTCAATTTGTTCTTCAAATTAGATACTCGGTTTTTATAATTGCTTCAGCTATTCTTTTGGAAATTCTAACAGGAGATAACACAAGGAATTATGATCGAAACTTAGTCATAATAAGTTCTATTTTTTCTTTTCTGGTAATGTATAAATCGATTACACATATTAAAGATGTTGTTCGAAAACAAGAACCTAATAATGAATTAGGACTAAAGAATGGGAGTATAGATAATAAATTAGAAGTAAAGAAGGAGAGTGCAGACAATTCAAACTCATATATTAGTAATCAATCATTTGGCGATTACATTAAGACTTTTCGAAGTTATAGATGGATTTATCTTCTGCTATTGATTCTTTTCCCAATACTAACTTTATTTCCAGTTTCATATTTAATCCATAAATTCGTGTTTGAAAGAAGTGTCTCTATATTTTCGAGTCCTGGTGATATTATTTGGACTATTTTTTGGACTTATATTTTTGGATATTGTTCATTTGGTAAGTGGTCTGATTATCTTAGATACTTAAAAATGACTCTTAAAGTAACCAATTTAGGAATAGTTTATAAAACAGATGTACCGGGTAAAGAAAAGCTGATCCCATGGAATATTGTCGAGGAGTTCAAGGTAAATTCTTCGTCTTCAGGGAACATTAAGATTGTTTATGTTGGAACTAATAATGTTGAGTATCCCAAGTTTTTAACTTTTGCTGGATTCCAAGACCACGTTCATCGTTTGGAGAGATTTCTATATAGATATAGACACCCTCAGGATGTTGTTGGTGCATTAAATGCTTATCGCAGTAGATTCACCGTCAAATAATCTTCTATTAAAATATATTAATCACTTCCTCATTTTATTAGTTACTAATATAAATAACTCTGTTAGTATTTGAGACCAGATTAGAAGTCCAAAAGGATTGCTTAGAGGGTCTTTAGGGGGGAATAATATTTATAAATATGTTTATAAATGTAGTTCAGTGATGTATCTAAGACCGCACTCTATTGAAGAAGGAAGATCAAAACACTCCATTTGAACGTACAAAGTAAGTAACCCTATGACCACCAAAACAGAACCCAAGTGGAATAAGAGAACCAGAAGGAAGACAACTATCTCGTATCACGAGTGGGAAGAAGAAAGAACAAAGAAAGAAGAATTGGAATTGATGAAACACTACGGATGGAATAAGAGTCAGATGTATAAGACCCTTCGATCAGAAAGACACCAACTAATATTCCCATCAAGATGAACATCACACTGAACATCGACAAGGTTCGAGAAGAGAAATTAAAGAATGCGATGAGGAAAGATAAACGTCCTTTCACACAGAACGAAGTAAAGAGTTTCTTCCTTGATTACATCGACCACAGATATGCAAATGGATAAGTCATATGGACTGGGATGGAACTCTTTTAGATCGGGTCATGAAACCCGCAGAGGAGAGGTTTATACGTCAGTTTGATAGTTGTATTAGATCAGACAATAAAGACGCGCTACAACCCCTTATAGATGAGTTACTGCATCTTCTAAATGCAGAGATATTTAATAGTCATTTGTTATCACCTGAAGAGGTATTTCGACTGCATCTATTCACCAACTTATGTGACTGGGAACAAACCTATTTTGACGGTGGTAAGGAGTATGGAGATCTTGGAATACGCAAACTTAGACTTCGACCAGAGTTTGATGAAGGATATCTATTTGGAGAACTCTAATATGCAGTTGTTTGTGTTAGATAAGTCGGTTTAAAAACCACTAACTTCCCTAACCTACAACGAACCATTTTTGCAAACGAAATAAATTCCGATTAAAAATTTTTTTGAGGATACAACCGTTCTCATAAATCGAATCTTTCTACTTATCCTTCACCTATACCTTTATTCCACTCTTTAAAAGAGGACTGTAGGTTTGGTGGTTCAGGTTCCTTAAAACCTGAGAGACGTTTCCACTCGACATACATCGCACCCAGAACCCAACTCTGAGATAAGGATTTCGGTCCTTCGTCTAAGAGTTGGATTTTGTATTTGGACAGAACTTTCATTCCTTTGTATTGATCTTTCCAGTTGTCGGTCATGATGCAATCTCCTCTTGGTCAAGGATGATTCTGCGGATAGTCGAGAGTGCAAGTCCTGTTTGGGATCTAATAGATCGATAAGAACATCCCTCATTGCGTAGTCGCACAACTAAACCCTCTTTTGCATTGTTGGTTTTTGGTCTTCCACCAAGGTTCCCTCCAGTGGATCTTCTGTGATCAACACTCTCCTTTGTTCTCTCTCTAATGAGAGATCGCTCCACTTCAGACAAACCACTAAGGAGACCAATCAACACAGGTGCAAATTGACCTAACCCACGGGTATTGATGAGTCCATCAAGAGTGCGAACGTGTTTCCCCTCTTGTTGAAGTTGGTGCATTAAAGACACGACTTCAACTTGTGTTCTTCCAAGACGATCCAACTTGGTGATGACTAATTCATCACCCTCTTCCAATGCACTTAATGCAGATTGAAGTTGAGGTCGATCACTGTTCCTAAACCTTGTACTGATCTTTTCTTCAAACACCACAACACAACCTTCTTCTTTCAACGCAATGACCTGTGCATCTACAGATTGAGATGAAGTACTAACTCTTGCAAGACCGATTGATTTGTACTTGGGACGTTCAGAGAAAAGAGGTTTATCTCGTTGAAATCTTTCCATTGTACTGTTCCAATAACTATAGTGTTTTGCTATACGTCAATTCTAACGATAAAACATAGTTATTGGAACATAAAGATCCGAGTATTCATGCTTTTTTAAATGCAAAGATGACTGTAGGGTAATCGTACAGTTTTAAGAACACTAATTTTTGAATTATTTCGACCTTTTAATCAACTCCCAACTACCTGATTTGATTTTCTTCCTTGATTTCTTCGCAGTTGTTTCTGACTCGATGTAATTGATGTAAGTCTCCCTCAACATCGGAGGACTGGTATGTGCGTTATCTGCAAATGAATTGATGTCAGGAGGAATCCAAAGATCCCGATTTTCCTCAAGGGTTAAACGCAATGCAGTGTGTCTGAGAATGATCCATTTCCTTCCTTGCTGGGGGAAATCAGGAAGACATTTCTCGATTGCAATTTTCAGAAGGAAATTCAAATTTCCAAGAACCCCACTACTTGCTGGATTATTCATGTCTCTTTGCATATGAGGAAGGATCGCGAATCCAGTGGGTTTCCTTCCAAAGATCCTCTTTAGGTACTTGGGTGCATCCTCTCTGTAATGAGTTGTCCGATGTCGAGGTCGGTCTTTTTTAGTTGTCTCCAAATTGCAAATCCATTCATCAGGAGTCTCTTCAAACCATTCACTCCTGAGACGACACATGTCTTCAGGACGCAAGTAAAAGAACCACATCAAGAAAAGTGCATCATGCAGATCAACCCAATTCCTAACGTTGTTTCTATTGCTGGGTTTGAAAGGAAGAGATTGATACTTCTTAGGTGACGTTGCTTTTTGAACTGCTCCCTCTGCAAGGTCACTAACGGTCTTCATTAGAAGATCGAACTCTTTCCTTTGCAGGTGTCGAACCTGATCTCTTTTCCCACCCTCAATCCGAGGAAATGTTGGAAAGGAATGACCTAAGAAATCATCCTGTGCAATTCGCAGAAGTTTGTTTATCAGAGTCTTCATCTCCCTCTTGGTCTCTGCACCATTACTCCCTTTGGATCTTGCTCTTTTCTCAAGGAGATCGAAGTAATCCCTGAAGTCAGATGGAGTAATCAGATCCACACTCCTTTGAGACCAAGGTTGTTGAGAAATCCCATATTCAGGTGCATTCCATTTACGGAGTTCCTCCCTTCTCCATCTCTTGAAATTCCTTTTGGTCTCTCTTAGTGGTTCCTCTTTGAACCAATACTCCTCCCAGTAAGAAGACAAAGGACTATCAAACTTTCCTTCCTGTTTATCCCTCAGATCACGGACTTCCTTTTGCTTGTTCTGATTCCATTCAACTGCTCGTCTTGCACCCTCCAGAGGGTCTTCAGTCCTCATCGACTGAATAAGAGTTATTCGTTTCCCCTTCCCTCCTTTAGTTCGACCTTGGTGCGGTCTTGGATCTTCACTTTCTTCAGGTAACCACTCTGCGTAGATGTATTTGGATTTCTTAGGTCTCTTCAACCTGAGATTGGTTGAATAGTCCCCTCGAAGTCCGAAGTATTCCCGAACATTCAAAGTTGTCCAATCTTTAGGAAATCTTGGTGTCAAGAAATCACCTACCAGAGACTTTTTAAAGAACTCAGTCCCCTGCTCACATTATGCACCATACGGTAGGTGAATGGTAGGTGAATCGCTGCTTTTGATCGCCAGAACTGCTGCTATATCTTGATTCTTATAGCTTTAGACCACTTTCGAATCTGGGTGCCGCCTTCTTACCTTTCTTCATACCGATTCCTGTCATCAGTTGCAGGAACTCGATTATGAGGTCTCTTTTCCTTACTCTTTTTGCCATTCTTAGTGGTAGGACACTGGTAGGACAGTCAGTCCTTTATCGACCTCAAATTCATTATCGCAAGAATGTCCTACCAAGTCATTACCTGCACTCTGGCTTGTTTCGATATACAGGAGAATTGCATTTTGGATCTCGTTCGTTAGTCGTCTTCTCTGACCAGTCAGTGATCGGAGGATTGTCGTACGGGTTGTTCCCTTTGTCTCGACCGTGAGTCTCTTGCGGTCCCTGGCTAGCTGGAAGTCGATAGTTAGGAATTGGTAGAGACCTCTGCTTCTTCCAACGAAAGAAAGCTCTTAGAAACTCACCTTGAGCATTGTTATTCGTAATGAGGAATAAAGCTTCTCGTTCCTGACCATTATTTGATTTATAGGTGATGTAGTTGTAGTGCTCGACAGTACTAGATGAAAACATTCCACCTATTTGTCCATCTTTGTCATAGCGATATCTCACGTATTGAGATGCCTGAATGCCTCCTTGTCCTTCCACCCACATTGCAGGTCCCTGAAACCGAACACGGCATTCATTTTTTATTTTTCTGCACCAAACATCGTGATAACTCTTTGGTCCATCATCAAACATCCCTTCAGGGAAATCAGCATCTCCAAAATCAGCTTTCACGGGTGTAAAAAGTGATGAGGAAATTGCTAACGCAATGCCAAAAAGAATCTTTTTCATTTATTCGCTCTCAATACATTCATAACCAATTCTGTTCGATACTTTCCAAGAACCCATAAACCGATTGCTGGACATTGCCTTAATACCTTGCTCCTCACATTGATCCATATCCTTCATTGGTATTTTCACTAATCCAAGAGCATCGCCAACGCTACTGTCATAGACCATTCCTATACGAAGAATTAACCAAACGCTCTCTCCTGAAGTCCCTTTTTTAGACCTTGCCAAAGCATTCATAACATCTTCACGAGCTTCTTTGACCTCAGACAAAGCAGTCCTCTTAGAGTTATTTACTTCACTCAAAGCATCTTTTCTTACTGAATTCACCTCAACCAAAGCATCCTTTCTAGCTTCGATTACTTCTCGTTTTGATCTGGCAATTAACTCATCAAGTTCCTTAGCTTTATCACTTGCTTCTGGTACCAGGGACGTACCTGCAAGCACCAAAACCCCAACGGTACTGATGGCTGCCAAAGCTTTATAGAACAAGTTATTACCCATTAATTACCTGTAGGTCTGTATTCCTTATTTTTAGCTGTTTTGATCTATTAATGCTTTTCCTGCCAACAAAGGAAACATTTAGTCAGTCGCCTGAATCCCTGCTCTTAGAAGGGTTCTTTGGACATATCGCCTCGTGTTTCTCTGTCCAAGTGAAAGGTCTCCAGTGTGCTCTCGGTGCCTCTAATCCGCAGTACCGGCAGATGCGACTTCGTTCTGTCGGTACCATCACGCCGCTGCCTCTCTGTCGATGATGATTCTTCGAATGGTGTGATATCCCATCGAGGTCTTATCCCTGATCTGCCTATAGGAGTCACCTTGCTCTCGAAGATCTAGTACCAGCTTTTCTCTTTGCTTACTTGTACGTGGTCTGCCTCCTATGGATAGTCCATTCTTTCTTCGGTGTTCTATTGACTCCAAAGTACGTTCACGAATCAGTTCTCTTTCAACCATCATTGGGCTTAACACTCTTTTAGTGTGCCATTTCCTAACCAAGTAGTCATCTATTAGGATCTTAGTTATTTCTTGAGCAGGACTTAAGAATTCTCCCAAAAATACACTCTGCGCAATGTCTTTCTCAAAAAAATATACTTGTAAAAGTTAACAAAATCTAGACAGGTCTATTAAAATAAATCTTAAATATACTTGTAATTACATGAAAGGGAACTATATCTCCAAAAAAATTTCTAAATGTATAAAAAGGTCATCGCCTCTATATGAATATTGGAACTCAGAGCAAAATTCAAACGATGAAAAAAACAGGTTAGCAAAAATAAATAGCGAAGAAATATATAAACCTGGTTTGCTGCTTTACAGGGAAGAACCGTATAAATGGGAAATCTTATACCAATGTATTATTAGAGAACTAATTCTAGATAAAAGTAATTCAACAAGAGCCTTGAAGAAAATGCTATTCACCTTAAATTCTGCTTGCAGGTCTCAACTAATTCATTCGCTAGAGGAGAATGATATTTTAATAAAAGATATAATAGAAGATCTCAAGCAATTATCAACAGAAAAGATGGAAGTTTTTGTTAATAAAAATAATGAAAGAAGTTACAGTATACGCACCTTCCTAAGAATACTTATTTGTATTTTTACAAATCCTTTTGATTTACATATCAAAAAAGAAAAAGTGAGAATCTATGAAAAGACAGGCTCATTAATATATTCAATAAAACAGGTAACTAATAACATCTAAACTCATTAACCAGATGATTTCTCCTCAGCTATAATTCTTCTAATAGTTGAAAGCGAGATACTCGTCTGATCTCTAATAGAGCGATATGAGAAACCATCTGCCCGAAGACGTAAAACCAACTTTTCTTTCACTTCACTCGTCCTTGGTCTTCCCCCCAAATTCCTATTTTCTAGTGTCTTAAATACATCTTTTTTGGTCTGACTTTTCTCATCATGATTACTTCCAATTGCCAATAGCGCTGTAACAAGGTCAAACAACTTCTCTGAAGCTTCGCTCAATTCCCTACTATCAAAATCTCCTTTAATGGTTCTCAGAGAAATCCCTTGGTTATGCAATAAATGCAATCTCCTAGCTGCTTCTGCTGACGTTAAGCCTAAGGAATCTAGTTTCTCGACAACAAGCTCGTCTCCCTTTTTTAAACGATTGAGAACCATTAAAAATCCTGGTCTTTCGGTCACCGAATCATCTTCATGAAGAGAATCATTCAAAACATACGAACATCTACCAATATTCAGCAGGCTATCTTGTACCTTCTGATCACTCACAGATCCTTCTTGAACAAAATAACCAACCGATTTTGCCCTATGAAAACCCTTAAAAGATCGCCTACCAGAAAGGAAGTTCGATTGCTTAAAAAGATAGCTTGTCAAGCTTTTAAAACCTATAGTTAAAACTATAGTAGTGATCATTAAGAGGAATGGTCAAAAGTTTTACAGAAAATTCCAAATTCTTTTTCCTTATTGGTTTTTTTAGTTTAATCGATCGAATCAATGTTCTAATAACTGTTCTGTAAAGCTTATTTTAACATCTGTTTAAAGACATCGAGTAAACACTTTTCCTGCTCAAAAATAATGTCTCATTTTTGCCATGACTTTTCACGGAAAGATCTATCATTCAAAACAGCAAAGAAGATCCTCATCATGCCTGTCATTAAAAACTGGACAAAGATCTTGTTTCTGTTGATGTTGAATATTTTTGTTGCTCAAGCTCCTCTTTCTGCAGAGATAAAAATCTGCGAAATTAAATATAATGAAAAAAATCTAGATAATAAAAATAAGGCAAATTCTCTCTCACGAATTCTGCAAAATCAAGAGAAAAAAGAATGTCATTTGATTGGTAGAGAATTTGACAGGTTTGGGGAAGAGATTCCTGATAAGCCAATATATGCTTGTTGCAAAAAAAGCTCATAATAAAAACCCTCTTTCAGAGCGACTTTGCGATATCGTTTATATTAATTGAATCAAAAAATAATTTATCGTCTCTAGAAAGACTCTCCCAGCAAGCGATTATATTTTTTAGAGATTGAATTAGCCTGGCTTTTGGGGATCTCAATAATATATAACATAAAAGAAGAGAACTCTTTATATGTTCATTTACATGCCTATTTTAACTCTACTATCTATAAGAGATTAATACTCACTATCTTCAACACATCGTCCTATGCATCGATTTCCATTTGAGGAAGTTCGCAAACAATAGTTGCATAGTATCCTGTTAGCTCCTGTCATATCAACCTCATTGTCCTGGGAAACTACTCCATCTAATGGTTTATACAACTTTGGATTCGTTTCTGACATTTTGATTTCTCTATTATTTATCAAATATTTCAAGTAATTTAAACAACTTGATAATAGTGTTGTTTATTAAGTGAGTTATTTGGATATTAGTCAACTTTTATTGTTAGGATCCGGACTAACAATAACTGGGATAGAAGTAGAGTTTTTAGAATGCAATGAAACAACCTTTTTAGGCTTTGGAGGTTCTGGAGCTGGAGCTCGTGCTGGAGGCGTTTCTTCAACTTCCTCTTCCTTTGAGCAAGCAGCTAAAGCTTCTCTAAGTAATGAATCAAAAGTTGCACCAGGAAGTCTATGTCGTGCGACTTCAAGAAATGTTCTTGGTAAGGACTCGGATGCAGCCGTTCTCAAAGCAGGATTATTATTACGATGCTCTTGCTCATCTTGTATTGCCTTAATAAATCTGCGAGTTACATCTCGCTTTGTTGACGCCTTTATAAAGGTGTCATTATCACCAAATCCATTACCAACCTCACGTTCAAGATCACTTAACCGTCTTTCCAAACTTTCAAGGACCTCTTCCGCTTCCTTTCCAATATGAGCCAACTGACCATCAGAAAGATTTGGCATGTCTGCGACATAGACCTTGCCATGATCACGAAGAGTCAGAAAAGTTGGTCTAGCCCCTGAGCGGTTTGGACCATTCAAATCATAACCATCACCCAAGGGTCTCTTGGGAGGTACAGGGCCAGCAGAACTACGTCGCCGTGTTAAACGTTGAGAACTCTCGTAAGGCATCGATCTAAAGAAAATGTAACGACGCTGATGCCGATCAAATAAATCGGATTGTCTGTATATATTTTACTGGTCGAAATACAGAAATGCGTTTCAAAGAAGAGGCTCTTACAACTCCGAAGCAAAATTTATTCAGAAAAGGGCAGACTGAGTGCTTTAAACAAGACCCCGCAATAAAAGATCCTCATTACCCTGCAAATACTCAATACTGCCTATGCAAAAAGAAGGGTAACCCTCATTAGTAGAAATCTGAAGAACCCTCTCGACATCCCTCTCAGAAACTACAAGGCAAAACCCAATACCCATATTAAATGTGTTCCATAAGTCTGCTTCTGGAACTTGGCCAAAGTGCTGGAGCCATTGAAAAATCTCTGGTCGCTGCCAGGAACTCTGATCTACATAAGCCCTCATACCATGAGGTAGACATCGAGGAAGGTTTTCAGGAAGGCCTCCACCAGTTATATGTGCCATTCCCTTGATAAAGACCTCATCCTTTAAAAGAGATCTTACCAACTGAACATATAACTTAGTAGGTGCCAAAAGCGAGGTAATTAATGGTAATTTTTTTTCTCCAAAAGTAGTTCCCTCATTGACATCTACCATTTCTAATATCTTCCTTACCAAACTAAACCCATTACTATGAACTCCGCTACTTTCAACGCCAATAATCGTATCTCCTACTTCAATTTTACTACCATCAATAAGAGAACCTTCTTCTGCAACTGCTACGCAAAAACCTGCCAGGTCATAACGCCCAGGCGAATAAAACCCTGGCATCTCAGCTGTCTCACCACCTAGAAGAGAACATCCACTTCGTCTACATCCATCCGCAATCCCTGCAACGACTTCTTCCATTGCCTCCGGAGTAATTTTCCCAGTGGCCATGTAATCCAAAAAGAAAAGTGGTTCTGATCCTGTGGTAATTACATCGTTAACGCACATCGCAACAAGATCTAGACCAACATTGCGATGTTGCTTAAATTTTTGCGCTAGTTCTAGTTTGGTCCCCACACCATCGGTTCCAGCTACTAAGACCGGGTTCTTCAAGCCCTCTGGGAGACGCATTAATCCACCAAAACCTCCTAACCCCCCTATAACCTCCTTCCTGAAGGTTGCTTCGACATTCGATTTAATGCGACTAACGAAGGCTCTTCCAGCCTCAACATCAACCCCAGAAGTCTTGTAATCCATAGCTCCAAATAGCTTGGCAAATAGTCCTACTCATTTGATTGTGGACCAACAAACCTTAGTTAATTCAAGCCATTAAGGCTCCCAAATAAGAAACAGTTTTAATCATCTTGAAAGTTCTGCATCATATAAATGGTTCGATGCCAAATATGAATGATTGAACTGAACAAACAGTACCTCCGTTACTGAGATGAAAAATTGATCTATCAAAACTGATGAAGGTCAATAATGCACTTTTGCAAGATTTCAATCCACAATGAAGCTGAAGCTAATGAGGTATTGAACTGGGCTTTTCCATCCTACGAACAAATGATGAGTTACGTCACTGGCGAAATGCTCAAAAGTTTGACCTTTACTTTGTTCCAACTATGGGAGCTCTGCACAAAGGTCATAGTGAGCTGATTAAAGCAGCACATAATTTTGACGAAGCAAAACCTATTTCCGTCCTAACAAGTGTCTTTGTAAACCCATTACAATTTGCGCCTGGAGAGGATTTCAAAAAATATCCACGAAACTTTCACAAAGACTGCAAAGTAGCTCAAGAATCTGGATCATCGGCAATTTGGTCGCCTTCTATCCAAGATATTTTTCCTGAAAATGAGAAATCATTATCGAAAACGAACGCCCGAGATAACTTAGCCTCTAGTCTTTGTGGTCTCAGTCGCCCTGGACATTTTGAAGGAGTTGTCAATGTAGTTGAACGTCTTTTAACACTTGTCAAACCAGAGGTTTTAGTCCTTGGCGAAAAAGATTGGCAACAGCTACTAATTATCCGAGAACTCATAAAAGATCTTAAACTTCCATTAAAAGTTAGGGGAGTTAAAACTTTTCGAGAAAAAGATGGTCTCGCATTTAGCTCTCGAAACTCATATCTTACGGCACAGGAACGTCAAAAAGCTCTTGCAATCCCAAGATTATTGGCTCAAGCAGAAAAAGAGTTTAAATCTTCTAAAAAAATAAAACTTCCAGAGTGGAGAAAGAGACTCAATCAAGAAGGTTTAGAAGTCGAATACCTTGAGTTAGTAGATCCCTGGACACTTCAAACAGCTCAAAAAAGCAATACAATCAGTCTGTTAGCCGCTGCAGTGAAATGTGGCAAAACCAGACTTATAGATCACAAATTCCTCATGAAACGCAAACCCATAGTTGCAATTGACGGTCCTGCAGGGGCTGGCAAAAGTACCGTTACTAAAATCTTCGCAAAAAAAGTCGGGCTTCTTTATCTCGATACTGGAGCAATGTACAGAGCAGTAACTTGGTTTATACAACAAAAAGGCATTGACCCAAAAAACAAAAATGAAGTCAAACATGCAATTCAAATGCTTCAATTAGAACTTAATTTAAACCAATCAGGTTCACAATCAATTCTTGTAGATGGGAAAGATATAAGTGAAGATATACGTTCACAATCTATTAGTAATGTTGTTTCTGAGATAGCCAAACAAGAAGCAGTCAGAAAAGTGTTAACCACTCACCAAAAGTCACTTGGTATAAATGGAGGTCTAGTAGCCGAAGGAAGGGATATCGGCAGTACAGTATTTCCAGATGCTGAATTAAAAATCTTTCTTACAGCTACCACGAAAGAACGCGCCAGACGGAGATATGAAGATCTAAAAAATAGAGGCTATACCTACGATAGTATTGAAGAGATAGAAACACAAATCAGGCAAAGAGATGAAATAGACAAGACAAGAGAGATCTCACCACTTACTAAGTCTCATGATGCAATTGAACTAGTTACTGATGGCATGAATATAGAAAAAGTCGTAGATTCTATTGCTGATCTATTTAAAGAGAAAGTCCCTCAAGAAGTATGGCCTAGCAATTAGAAGAATAATTCTTTAGTAAACCATCACAAGCATCCTCAAGTAGATCAAGAACTCTTTCAAAGCCCATATCACCTCCATAATAAGGGTCTGGAACTTCAGTAAGGTTAGGATTAGAACCAAAACTTAAAATCGGTATAATCTTAGCCTTAGGTGGACAATCCAACTCTGATGCGAGAGACTTAACAGAACAAAGATTTTCATTATCCATTGTTAATATCAAATCGAAATTAATTAAATCATTTTTATTAATCTTCCTAGCAAGACTAGGCAACTCAATCCCCCTATTATTTGCGGCCTTTTGCATCCTCCTATCAGGAAGGCTACCAACATGCCAACCTCCCGTACCAGCAGAATCAACTTCAAATTCTCGAGAAAGCTTCTTCAACATAAGCAAGTGAAGAAAGACTCCTTCCGCAGCAGGAGATCGACATATATTCCCTAAGCATACAAATAATATTTTTGTGGCCACTAGACAAAACGCTTATTAGTTCAAATATTAGTTGACGAATGCGTACGTTTGCCAGAGATATATTATTAATCAATAATTCAGGAAGCTAAAGCTTAAATAAAACCTCATGAATATATTCTTCTGTCCAAGAGCTACCAAAAAAGCGGGTCAGCATAGCCCTAGCTGGATCTTTTGCTGCGCGATATTCAAGATACTCTTTTTGACCTGAATAAAGCAGTTCGGATCTTTTTGATGAAACCAATTCTGATTTCTCAAGTAAATCTATATACAAACTCAAATATGCATTAAAAGCGGGTAGAAGTTTACTTTGAATAAGTTGATCAGAACTAACATCTAAAGGAAGTTTTGTCCATAAGAATCCTGGTGAAAAATATTTCTTTGCTTCATCTGGAATCCTTCCACCCAATGGAAATTCTTTACTCCATTGGTTGAATATTGGAGCCAAGCCTTCCCAAGCTAATCGAAAATGGGTTAGGTCATTCCTCAAAACAGGTTGTAAATCGAGTGCTATGAGGTGACCAGAAGGAAGGCTTACAAAATCTGCTCCAAAAAAAGGTAGATCATATTGAGGTGAAGGTATTAAAACAAAATTAAGCACATCAGTATGATCACCTGCCTTAATGCAAGCTGCTCTAGCAAGTTTCAATTTATCTGTTGAACCAGCCCAAGTCTGAACTGAAACATGAAAAGGTTTGTTTCTTGGTCCTGATAACACTTTCTTATCTATAAACTCACTAGAAAGAGGAAATGGAGAAAGATTAAACTTTGAAACAGATGTAATTGCATCATCTATAAATTTTTGCCAATACCATTGATGAAGGCAGATATGATCCAAACTTGTATTTCGCAATTTCATACTTTCTTAAAGTCACTCTCTCTCAAAAGAAGAGTCGTCATTATTACTATCAGGAAAAAGGAAAGTATGTACAAACTTATCAGTCCAAGCCTGACCAAAATAACTTGTAAATAATCCATGTGCAGGATCTCTCTCAGAAGAATAAATATCATAATGAGTTTGCAATTTACGAACTTCTTGAGACGACAATCGCGAAGGTTTATCCACCATCTCTTTACTCAAATCCCAATAACACGTTAAAAAAGAGCTAAAA
This sequence comes from Prochlorococcus sp. AG-363-L02, assembly GCA_003280185.1. The sequence continues at coordinate 99,857 of QCFP01000001.1, read as the reverse complement.
GCTTTAGGGAGTGAGTTGTTAGCTTCTTCAAGTCCTCCTCTACAAAATAACAACCATGGAGAAAAATATTGCTCTGGGTCAAATGAATGCATATTTTCATTCTTACGAAGTTCTGGGAACTTACTATTTAAAGAAATCAATCCTTTATAATGTCTTGAGAAATATTCCTGGTCCTGAACTAAAGGCTGAAAGTCAAGGACAGCCACCAACTTTCGTGTAACTCCAAACCATAAAAGATCAACTCCCAGAATTGGCTGGTCATTATCATAATTAGGGTAAGCGACTGTATTCAAAACCTCCAATTTCTCTCCTGCGGTTAACTTAGTGACACGCCAGCGGCGAAATCCCGGAACATTCCAAAGCCAGTTTCTAATAAACCCATCTCCCTTATTACTATTACAAGTTTGAATATCATTTGGAAGCTCGATAAGCTCCCCACCACGAAATAGAATACCAGTATTTAATTCCTCTAGCATGGTATCAAACATAACTCTCACTTAGTTAGATAACTGTATATTCAAAGAGCGGATGAGACAGCCTTAAGCATAGGCTCTAAAAAAAATTGGGCAATCTATATTAAAACTTTTTATTAAATGAAATTCTAGGTTTTATCCTCAGTACTACCTGGACGTTTCCTATTCGTCAACAAACGGAAAACAACCTTCCCTATCGCAGCAATCAAGTTCCCTTCAAGCTCCTGAAAAATATTCATATTATATTTGAATGCATTATTAGCTTCCTCTACTATAGATTCCACCATAGGCTGATCAATCTTCAATGAATTGAGTGTTTGACTGTATTGTTGCTTAAATTCTTTCTCATCATTTATCAAATCAAAATTATAAAAACTTAGGCCTCCATTGTCAGAAAGATTCAAAGCTTTCTTGGCAATTGTCTTTAAAACTTGCCCCCCAGAAAGGTCCCCAATATATCTCGTATAATGATGACCGATAAGAAGCTCTGGAGATTCTTTAGCAAGATAATGAATACGTTCCACATACTCTTGGGCTGAAATTGTCGGTTTAACTACTTCTGACCATTGACTGCCAAAGAAAAAAATCAAATCTTGTTCAAGAGCCTTAGTTCTGCTCAACTCAGGGAAGTCGATAGAAGAAATAATTGTATTTCCTAAATCAGACAACCTTCTAATCTCTTCTTCCATTGCTGAATAGACAAAATATAAATCCGCAATAAGTAGTCTATAACTGGTCTTGTCAACTACACCTTTAAGAAAGCAGCTTACAAACCCAGTATTTTCAGCCATTGTGTGGGCCTTTCGGGTCCCTTCTCGTAATTGCCTCGCAAGGTCAAGCGGCATTGAGCAGCATGCAATAGGTATTTAGATTGAAGCTAGAAGCCAATGAAAGCTTTAGGAACACTTTGGTTAGGAAGGGTTAGAAAGAGTTAATTAGAAGGTGGGAAAAGAGAGAACAGATCTCGGCAGATCTCCTTCAAAAGAATCAGCTGTGATGACTCAGGCAAATAAGGACCCGTAGGGTTCCATTCACCAACAGTAGCCAATCGCCATCTTTCTCCTTCAAATGTCATGCCCCGTATTAAAACACCCAAAAGATAAGGCTTACTGAAATCGAGCTTTTCTGTACTAAACCTCAACTGCAAAAGGAGGCTGCGACACTGCAAACGAGGAGTCCATCCTGGAAAATGAAATGAAAAATCCAGCGTTTCTGCTTCTGACCACTTACGTGTCTGAGGATCATCACGCCATGGAGCCAAATTAACTGAAGCCGATGGGAAATGTCGCCTGACCAAGGTGACTGACGATGCAAGAGCTTGGGCTAAATCAATACTATGAACATGATCTGAGGCGTTCACAAAGCTCTCCTACCCTCAAAAGCTTCTAAGGAAATATCATGCTTAAGGATCTGCCAAGTATTCATAGCAAAATCCTTAAAATATCTCTTGAAATTTGTTTTACCCTAAAAGTAAGCTTTTTCGCAAGGGCAAGAATCCCCATCAAGAAGAATCAACAAGAATGATCATTTTTGAACGAGTAGTCAAGGTCTCCAAGTACTCCATTGTTGGACTATTTGCTGCTGGAACACATGCAATAGTGCTAATTATCCTTAGTAAAGCGATAGCTTTGTGGGCTAGTAATCTAATCGGATTTTTAAGTGGATCACTAGTCAGTTATCTGGGGCATTCTCTTTACACATTTCGGAAGGCCACTGATGGTAAACGCTTTGCGCGCAGATGGCTTCTAATTCAATTCACCATCAATACAAGTATCTGCACTTTGTTACCTATCGTGCTCTCCTCGGTAGAACAACTTCGATTAACAGCATGGATATTTATTTTCACACCAACAGTGATAAATGTATTTATCTGGTCATTTGCAGCAAAATTCAGCTTTAACAGGATTCACAGATCTCTGTCCACACCTGTTATTCATGCAGATGACTTAGGACTCACGAACGCAACGAACAAAGCTATTTTCGCTCTTGCACAAGCTGATGCGATTCAAAGTGCAAGCCTTTTAGTAAATGGAATTGCCGTCAATGAAGCCATTCATGCATGGAAAAACAAACTACAAATTCCACTTACATTACACATTTCTCTAACTGAAGGGATTGCAGTTAGTAATAGCATACTAGTAAGAAAGCTTTCCAATCATCAAGGTTGTTTAAATCAAACATTTAGCAAACTACTATTGGCATCTTTTCTTCCAAAAAGAACATCGCTTAGGAAAGAAATAGAACTTGCAATAAAAAAAGAGTTATTGGCACAAATTAAAAAGTTTAAAGGGCTGACAAAGATAGACTCAATATCAATAGATGGGCACCAACATATTCATCTCATACCAATTGTTCTAGATGTACTTATGGAAATTTCCAAGACAGAAGATGTGTCATGGATTAGAACAACTTATGAACCCTTACCAAATAATACTTCAACTGAGAGTCTCCTCAAAAGTTGCCTAGATGGTGGTTTGTTGAAGTGGCTAACACTTCAAGTTCTTAGCAACCTTGCATCCAATCAAATTAAAAAAGCAAACATCAAAACAAATGCTGGATTTTCGGGTGTTCTTTTCACAGGTAAAATGAGCATGAATGCAATAAAGTCAGCTTGGATGGAATTAAAAATTCTTAAGGTTTATCCATGGCAAACTCAACCTATGATTCTGGTACATCCAGCAGCAAGTTTAGAACCTGGAGAAAGTATGAGAATTCATAATGAATTCCCATATTCACAGAAGTTCTTCTCTTCTCCATGGAGACAAAAAGAGTGGAAAGACCTTATCCTTATGAAAGAATCAAGTAATTAGCCTATATAGTTAATCTATATTATATATGTGCCGAATAAAGTAATGAGGTCTTGCTCTTGCAGCAACATATACCCTTCCAATATAATCACCTAAAACGCCTATTCCTATAAGTTGGATCCCTCCAAGAAATAAAACAGCGACTATCAATGAAGCATATCCTGGTACATCAATTCCCTGAACAATTGTACGTAGAATCACTAATAATGCATAAATCAAACTAACAAATGAGACTGTAATCCCTAGAAAAGTCCAAATCTTTAAAGGTAATACTGAAAACGAAAAAATTCCATCTAATGCATAACTAAATAATTTTATGGGGCTCCACGAAGAAACACCTCCAGAACGTATAACTCTTTTATAGCTAATCTCAAAGCTCCGATATCCAGTCCAAGGGACTAACCCTTTTGAAAATCGCCCAAACTCCCTCATTGTCGTAAGAGCTTCAACAACAGGAGCACTCAGTAGTCGATAGTCTCCAGCACCTTCAATCAGTTGAACAGAATCTACAAGTCGATTAAAAATCTTATAAAACCAGGCAGCACTAGTTATCTTAAAAAGCGACTCTTGATCAAGATCATCCCTTACCGCAGTAACGATTTCTGCTCCAGAGCGCCACGCTATTACCATCTCATCAATTAACTCTGGAGGATGCTGTAAATCAGAATCGATCAAAACAACTGCTTCAGAGAAATCTTTCGCAAAATCAAGTCCAGCAAGCATTGCTGCCTCTTTCCCAAAATTTCGAGTCAATTCAATCAGAACAACCTTTTTAAAATTTTTTTGGTCTCCAGATTTTTTCTGCCACTGTCTAACCCTCTCCAATGTCGAATCAGTAGAGCCATCATCAACTAAAACCAATCCAGCAACATCAGGACGTAAAAGCACCCTTTCAATAAATTGACATATAACGGCTTCTTCATTCCAACAAGCCGCCACAACCCATACTTCGTTTATTTTTTGAGTCTTAGAGGAAGAGGTATCGATCATATTCTTTAAAGGAACCAATTCAGTTGTTGAAATGCAATCATCTTTTTGGCTGAGAAAAGCTATAGAGCTAACTATCAAACATAATTGATCCCCAAAGACATAGGCTCGAAAGTACGCCTGTTAATCAATCAAGAAATTATGACGCAATTCGAGAAGCTCACAAAACCCTCAAAAGGAGAAGCTATTAGATTCCTGAACGGACAGCCACAAGTTCCTGACAACCCAATTATCCCGTTTATTCGGGGAGATGGTACAGGTGTTGACATTTGGCCTGCCGCCCAAAGAGTGCTCGATGCAGCCATAGAAAGAGCATATGGCAAAAAACGAAATGTCGAATGGTTCAAAGTTTATGCAGGAGATGAGGCTTGTGATCTATATGGGACCTATCAATACCTTCCAGAAGACACCCTAAAAGCTATTCAAACCTACGGTGTCGCAATTAAGGGCCCACTTACAACACCTGTAGGAGGAGGGATTCGATCATTAAATGTTGCTCTTCGACAAATTTTTGACCTGTATTCCTGTGTCCGCCCTTGTCGCTATTACAAAGGCACTCCCAGTCCTCATAAAAGACCAGAGGACCTTGATTTAATTGTTTATAGAGAAAATACGGAAGACATTTATATGGGAATCGAATGGGAAAGTGATGATCCCATCGGGATCAAGCTCAAAGAACATCTAAATAAAGTTGTCATTCCAGCAAACGGCAAACTAGGAAATCGACAAATTCCTGCAGATGCAGGCATAGGAATAAAGCCTGTAAGTAAAAGTGGCAGCCAACGACACATTCGAAAAGCGATTCAACATGCTCTAAAACTGAATGAAAAAAAACGCCACGTCACCCTTGTTCATAAAGGCAATATCATGAAATTTACTGAAGGGTCTTTTCGTGACTGGGGATATGAATTAGCAACTACTGAATTCAGAGAAGTTTGTGTTACAGAGCGAGAAAGCTGGATTCTTGAAAATGATTTTTCCAGCCCCCATCTTGGAATCGAAGGAAATGCAAAACTGATTGAACCTGGCTATGAATCATTAACGCCAGAGAAGAAAAAGACAATTTGCGAAGAAATAAAAGAAGTTTTAAATGCAATAGGCAAAAGTCATGGGCATGGAAAATGGCGTGAAATGGTTTTAGTCGACGATAGAATTGCTGACAGCATCTTCCAACAAATCCAAACCAGACCACAGGAATACTCAATCCTTGCAACGTTAAATCTCAATGGTGACTACATATCTGATGCTGCTGCTGCTGTTGTAGGAGGTCTAGGCATGGCTCCTGGGGCAAACATTGGCGATAAGGCAGCGATCTTTGAAGCAACTCATGGAACCGCTCCAAAACATGCAGGTCTAAACCGAATCAACCCAGGTTCGGTCATTTTGAGTGGGGTAATGATGCTTGAGTTTCTTGGGTGGCAAGAAGCAGCAGATCTAATTACAAAAGGGTTAAGCAAATCAATCTCAGATAAAAAAGTTACATATGACCTTGCTCGACTAATGGATCCACCTGTTGAAGCAATTAGTTGTAGTGGATTTGGAGAAGCTGTGATTGAAAGGTTTTAGATAAAAAACTGCTCAACAGATCGAGCCTCTATTCGATAACCAAAAAAACACTCCCTAGAGAGGCTTTAGAACAGTATTAAAGGAATGAAACACAGAAAAAAGTAACAATCAGGAATGCATCTTAAAGATCTCAGATAAAGTTTTAATTTATCTAGACCTAATACATACAAATAAATCATGGACGGAAAAAGAGAATCATCAAGTGCCACAAATAAATACTTCGATTCAGACGTACTAGACCCTTGCATACATTGTGGCTTCTGCCTTCCAACATGTGCAAGTTACAGAGTCTTGGGCACTGAAATGGATTCACCTAGAGGAAGAATACATACTGTTAAAGCTATTGAAAATGGAGAAGTTCAACTAGATGCAACCATTGCACATCATTTCGACACATGTTTAGGCTGTTTTGCTTGTGTAAGTGCATGCCCATCAGGAGTACATTATGACGAGTTAATAGAATCAATAAGACCAAAATTGAACGAAGTAGGAATGCGAGATCCTTGTCAAAATCTATTTAGGAAATTACTTCTACAAGTTCTACCATATCCGAAACGTTTACGAACTATTCTATTTGCTTTGAGGAATTATTCAGGCAGTAGTTTTCAAAAAATGCTTCGTGAATTTGGTCTTATAAAGCTTTTTGGCAAACAACTTGAGGCGATGGAAGCTTTAATGCCTCCTCTAATTGAGGCAAGCTTTGCAGACAGTTTCCCAGAAATTAATCCATCCAAAGGACCTTATAGAGGCAGAGTGGGCCTTGTTCTAGGTTGCGTTCAACGCTGCTTTGATCCGGAGGTTAACCAAGCAACGCTTGCAGTCTTACAAGCCAATGGTTTTGAAGTTGTCATTCCTAAACAACAAGGCTGCTGTGGAGCTGTTGCCCACCATCAAGGCCTCATGAAGGAGACTATCGAGCTAGGTAAAGCACTTGTAGAAAATTTTGGAAAACCAGATACTCAATCAAAGTCAGACCCTTTACCAGCCATAGATGCTGTTTTAATCGCAGCTTCCGGATGTGGACATACCATGAAAGCCTATGGGAAACTTCTCGGTGTAGAGAATACTTTCAAAGTCCCTGTATTTGATATACATGAATTTCTGACTAAAAAAGGACTGCAAAAAAGTTTTCTTGAAAGTCTTCAACCTCTGGGAGACTCAATCGATATCAGCGAACCATATGAAGTTGCATATCATGATCCATGTCATATGATTCATGGTCAAAAAATCTCTCAGCAACCAAGGAAATTATTAAAAGCGATCCCTAATCTTTTAATCCGTGAAGTTGAAGAAGTAGGGGTTTGCTGTGGGAGTGCAGGAATCTACAATCTGGTACAGCCTAATGAAGCTAATGAACTTGGTAAAATAAAAGTAAAAGACCTTCAAAAGACAGGTGCAAGAATAATATCAAGCGCAAATATAGGATGCACCCTACAAATTCGTCGTCATTTGAATAATAGTTTAAAAGTGGTACATCCCATGCAATTACTTGCCAAATCAGCAGGACTCTATAATTCGCCAAGCATGAATTAATGTCTCTCTATTCCCCAGGTTCCCTGGGAATGTCACAATAGGTAAATCCGATACACTGCCTTTACTAGAAGTCATAACAATTGAAAGTCCGGGCAAGATCTGACCACTCAAATTAACTAATTTTAAATCCAACCCCTCTTTCAACAATACATTTGTAGTAACACCACCTTTACTAATCAAATAGCCCAGCTTAGGAGCTATAGAGCCTGCAACTCTAGCCATCATTCTTGCCAGGAAATATCCAAAATCTAATCTTTGTTTGACTTCAGAAAAACATATCTCTCCGCGAGTAGTATAGAATACAGGTGTTTTACCTTCTGCCAGAAGTTCTTGAATTCTTGTTGTAAGATATAACTCTAAATCCTTCAAAAGTAATTCTTTCTTTTCGGTCTTAAATATAGTGGCAAGCTTAGCAACAGGTAATTCAATCCCTATGCATTGATTACATTCAAGAAGTGTTTCTAGCTGTAAGTCAGTCAAATTCACATGCGAACCAACAAGAACCATTCCTGGCAACGAATTGCCAAATGAATCATGGCGTCGAAGAGAAGAGATTTCATTTTCCGGCAAAATTCTTGGAGCTAATTCCGAAAGGGAGTTGATAAAGCTAGCTGCAGATCGAAATAAAAATTGTTTTTTGCCTATCAAACTTCTAACTACTTCTGCCAAAGCACAAAGTTGTTCTGATCTAAGAGCATCTACAACCACATTTTGATTATCAGTAAAAGAGTCCAAAAGTCTTTTTAAATCTTGCTTTCCCTTAGAACTATTAACAGCAGAATCAAGCTGAGTAAGAGTTATCTTCTTGACAGTTGAAGAAACTATTGAGCCTTGACTTTTTTCTTGCAACCACTTTGCGAGGTCACTAGTGCTATATCCGAACAATTGATCTGAAGCAAATTCAGTCATATGAACAGGAACGCCATCAAGGAAATGAACGCCATTAATTGTTGTACGACCTCCCTCAAAAAAAGCTGGCACATGTAGCGTTGCATCAAAGGGTCCAAACTCCTGAGCAATCACTTTTGGCTCAAGAACCCAATGACCTCGCAAAGTGGAATCACCTCTGCTAATTAACAAAACCTCGCTTTGAGATAAGTTTTCTGCTCTAATTGCCTCCTTCAAAGCAAAACAAATATCTTTAATACGCTTTGAGGCTTCTTCTGCAAGCAAAGCCCGTGAATTAGCTAATACAAACATTAATGGTGTATTTTTTCGCAATCCCTCTCTAAGAACGTTCAACTCCCAAGAAAGCAACAAAGGGCATCCATAAACCGTCTGAGATCCAGTCGGATCATCGTCAATCACAACAATCTTCATAACACCAAGTGCCTTGAAGCAAGAATCACAAAAAAATGCCATCGCAATGGCACCTACATCATCACAGGAGCTAGCTGAAATTGTTGCAGAACTCCATAAGGAAAATAAGCCCTGGCATCCTTGTGGAATGAATTCTCGAATGAATTGGGGGCCTCCCATCAATGGAGATTCACAAGCAATCAGCTCTCGAGGAATAAATCAAATTATCCATCATGCAATAGATGATCTAACAATTACCGTTCAAGCAGGCCTATCGCTAACCGAGCTGCAAAAAACACTCTCTGAAAAAGGTCAATGGCTTGCAGTTGACTGGCCATGGGGTAGCTCTCCCATATTGAAACCCAAAAGCACTGGCACTATTGGTGGATTAATTGCTAGGGGCCTTTCAGGAAGTTTGCGTCAAAAACATTTAGGAGTGCGCGATCAATTGATTGGGATAGGGCTAATACGTAGTGATGGATTAGAGGCACATGCTGGTGGCCAAGTAGTCAAAAACGTTGCTGGATATGACTTAATGAGATTACTTTGTGGAAGTTGGGGAAGCTTGGCATTCATTACACAATTAACTTTAAGAACTGAACCAATCAAATCCGCTCATAGCTATTTAACTATTAATGGCAAATTGCAAAACATCGAATCCTTCCGTTCTGAGCTACTTAATTCAAGTTTCACACCTGAATATATTGACTGGAAAAAAGAAACTATCAAGATATGGCATTTGCAATTAGGCTTAGCAAGTGTTACCAATAAAGCGTTAAAAGATCAAATAGAAGGTATACAAAGATTAGCAAATAAGCACGAACTAAAAACTCAACATCAAGAATGGGATGGGCCTCCCAATCTAGATAATACAAGCGAAAACCTTTCAACTGGAAAAATTAACTTTCTTTTACGTATAAATATGCCCCCATCGATGATCATAGAACTTATAAATAGTGAGGAATTGAATTCTCTAAGTTGTTGGGAATGGCGTTTCGGAGCAGGAACAGGCCTGGGTGAAGGTTGGGAAGTTAATGCGCAAGCATCCAATTACTTAAAGTCAACAGACGATATAAGTAGACTCAGGAATAAAATAACAAAGCTAGGCGGTCAGGTTGTCATTTTAATTCAACCATCTAACACGATCAATAGAATAAGCGCTTGGACCAATTCACCATCGGCAGCTTTGATTAAAGCTATTAAAAAACAATTTGATCCGAAGAATCAAATTGCAATAGGTAGACTGCCTGGAGTAAGTAGTTAATCAACATTCAAGAAAGCTACATCTCATTTCTTGCTTACAGCCAGGCTTAATAAATTGAAGGCGGTCGCCACTGTTTAATGAATTCCTTGGACTAGTCCAAGGTTCTATACAAACCATACTTCTTGGAGGATCTGTCCATATAACACCTAGGTCCATTGGCTTTTCAAAAAGAACTTTTATCTTTTTATTCGCCAAAAAGTCAACCAGAGTAACTGTCTCTAGTGGACTAGAAAGAAAGTCGATTCCCTTTTCTAAATAAGAAAGCTCGAGTTCTGTATCACTTTCGATCATAGTTAAATGATTCATACACTTAGAGCGCAAACCTTCGATTTTTATTTCTTTCAAGTCCATTACCTTAAAATAAGGGTGTAAACCAAAAGAAAAAGGCATCATATCTTTACTTCTATTGAAAATTGTGATCTTAAAGTCAATAGAACTCTGCATGAGGAATATCTCCATCTCAATTAAGAAATGGTACGGGAAAAGAGATAATGTCTTTGTATTTTCAGTCAAGCTAAGCAGAACACCTTTTTGATCTTTCGTAGGAGTCAGCTCCCATTTACAATCCCTTGCAAATCCATGCTGTGGTATTGAAAAAGATTGATCCAGTAATTGCACAGATCCATCCACAAGACTTCCACAAATAGGAAAAAGAATAGGAATCCCACCGCGAACACTTTTAGATTTTTGTAAAAACCTATTTCCATCAAAATAAATGACATCACGACCATTGCAAAACCACTGAGTAATTAAACCGCCACGTTCAGGAACTATTCTTAATCGATTACCAGTATCCTCTTGTGATATTTCCCAATGTTCGTAAGGTAAATCTTTCTTCAAAAAAATCATAATTTCGTTCTGAAAGTAAAAAAATTATTCTAATTACTTTATTTCTGATAAAGCCAAAGAAGCATTTCTTCATTAACTCTGTCGGGCACTTCATCATGTGGGCAATGTCCTGCATTTATAAGGACTTCTTTAAATTCTAAAGAGGCCTTTTGTGCAAACAAACGAAATTTATCTTGTTTAGATTTAGCATTCCTCAACCATGGATCATTATCACCCCAAAGCAATAAAAGAGGAGCTTTCAAATCATTAAACAATGCATCCAAGGGCTTTCCCTGTAAACCTCTTGCTTGAAAAACCTTTCGAAAGACTTGAAATGCTCCAGGATCGAGAGAGGGCCTATGGATTGATTCAACAAGATCATCATCAACATTGGTTGAATCAATGTAAACCTGCTGAAGAGTTCTCCTAATCGCCGCAGGTCTACGTAAGTTCTCAAAAATCAGACGTTGTATTAATGGATAAATTAACCAATTCACCAAAATATCTCTAGACAGACCTTTCAGAATCATTCGGCGAATTCTCGAATTCAGGTCCTTCGGCTTAGGCGCAAACTTTTCATCACTGAAATAACCTGCAGCATTAAGCAAAACAACACCAGCGGATTGTGTATCAAGTGCAGCCCCTGCTGCAAGTGCTGCATATCCGCCTAGAGAGTTCCCGACAATTACAGTTGGTCTTCCAATCCGTTCTTTTACATACGCAACAACCTGATCCTTCCAAAGATCTCCTCCATAATTCAATTCAGAAGGCTTAGCGCTCCTACCAAAACCGAGTAAATCAATTGCATGGACCTCATGGGTTCTTGCTAAGAATGGAATGTTATGCCGCCAATGGTCTGTAGATGCTCCAAAACCATGTACTAGCAAGACTGCTGGGTTAACTTTATAAGGTCTATCTAAAGTGAGATTTTCAGAGGTATTACTAACTGAAAAGACGTCAAAACCTAAATAACTCCAAGGGGAATTTGGACTGGCAACTAAAGAAGACATTCAAAAATGAGCTAACTGTGAAAAGGGTGAAAAAACTATGGGCCAAAGTCCCGGAAGACCACAGTAAATTCACTCAGAGATATGGACTTTAGACAAGACCAACAGGATTTGCGGCTACATCGTCAGGAATGGAATTACCTCCTCCAGGGGTTTTATCCTTTAAAACAACTCTTAGTAAGACTGGTGCCAGAAAAGTAGTACCTATAACCATTAATAAAACTGCTGCCTCAAGAGAAGGTGTTAATAAGCCAGCACTAGTCCCAAGTCCAAGAAAAATCAAACCAACCTCTCCTCTGGGCATCATTCCTAGTCCAACAACCAGCCGATCTGTAGGTTTATCAATAATGAAAGACCAACCTGCAGCAATTTTGCCCACAATCGCAACAATCAACATAAATCCAGCCACCACAAGTGCTGAACGACTAGTTGGATCAAGAGGATTGATCACAGACAGATCCATTCCAGCTCCGACTAACACAAAAAAGATTGTTGCGAAAAGAGAAACCAGTGGAAGCACCGACTGTTGAATCGCATGGTTGTTCTTAGAGCTACTCAAAATCAAACCAGCAGCGAAGGCTCCTAATGCTGCCTCCAATCCGATAGCCGTCGCGACAAAACAACTCAGTACAAGAATGACAAAAGAGGCAACAACCACTGCCCCTGGAGCTTTCAACCTCTCAAGTAACCAATCAAAGCCAGGGGCAGCAGTTCTACTGAGAGCGATTGCTCCAATCACAAATAAAGTGGCTGCACCTACCAGCTTGAGAATAGGCGCGATCTCCAAGGCTCCGCCAGTCGCCAAGGCCACAACTACTGCAAGAATAACTATTCCCAAAATGTCATCAAGGACTGCTGCACCAATAACTATCTGCCCTTCACGAGTTTTGAGAAAACCAAGTTCACCAAAAACACTAGCTGTAATTCCAATGCTCGTAGCAGTCATAGAAGCCCCAGCAAAAACTGCCGGAATCAAATCAACCTGAAAAATAAACATCAACCCAAAAGTTCCCAAAGCAAACGGGAGAATCACTCCAGCCATTGCAACTGTGAATGCCTGAACACCAACTGCAACAAGCTCTTCGAGCTCACTTTCTAAGCCCGTAAGGAATAACAATGCATATAAACCAAGAGTTGCTACAGCCTGAAGTGATGGGAAAGTTTCAAAATAAAGATCTGGTACTGCTTCAGGTGGCACAGATGCCAATGAACTTATCAAATTTACAAACCCTTCATTCAATTGTGCATTAGTAGTAGGTGGCATAAGTAAATGCAATCCAGAAGCACCTATAACAACCCCTGCCAACAATTCACCAACAATCGTAGGTAAGCTGAGCCTTACTAAGACCTCTGCAAAGGTTCTTGCGGCTACAAAAATAAGTAAGAAATTAATCACCCCAATCAGTGTTTCAGCCACCTCTACATCATGGGTGCTTAGTACTGAAAGGAATGGGGGAAAACACATGAGGTCTTTTCTTGAAATTCTCAGTTAAGAAACATACGTGACCGAGTGACTTGAAAATGGTAGTCAGTTGATATTCCGATAATCATCAACATCTAATCAAGTGTTGATCTGATGTCACTTGCCAACTGATTACGAAAGTAGAGCTAGCGTCTTTTGAAAATTACCGATTGATCTAATAGAAAGCATTCTCTAAATCACACCACCCTTCAAGTGAATCAACCCTGCGAAAACTTCTAAGCAATTCATGAGCAATTCCGAGCCATTAGACCTGCGTCTTCCAACCCCAGGCTGCTACGCAGACCCAGAGAGAGCAGGAATCGATGCAAATGCCGTCTTTGATGGCATGACAGAACACCTTTTTTTTACCTTAGGAAAGCTTGCCCCAACAGCAAGTCTTCACGATCTATACATGGCTTTGAGTTATGCCATAAGAGATCGTCTGATGACGCGCTATTTGGCAACTCTTGAAGCAATTAGAGCAAGACCTCAAAAAAGCGTTGCTTATTTATCTGCCGAATTTTTAATTGGTCCACAACTAAATAACAACCTTTTGAATCTTGGTATTCAAAAAGAAGCAGAGCAGGCACTCAATCGTTTTGGTATTGAATCACTTAATCATATTTTAGAGGTAGAGGAAGAACCTGGACTAGGCAATGGTGGCCTTGGACGACTAGCAGCTTGCTATATGGAATCTCTTGCGAGTCTTCAAGTGCCTGCGATCGGATACGGAATACGTTACGAATTTGGAATCTTTAATCAGCTAATACGGAATGGCTGGCAAGTGGAAGTAACTGATAAATGGCTCAAAGGAGGATGGCCATGGGAGCTCCCCCAACCAGATGAATCATGTTTAGTGGGCTTTGGAGGACATACTGAAAATTACATTGACGAGAAAGGAAAATATCGTTCTCGCTGGGTAGCCGGTGAACATGCAATAGGGGTTCCACACGATGTGCCAATGCTTGGATATAGAGTCAACACTTGTAATCGGCTAAGGCTATGGAGGGCCGATGCAACAGAAAGCTTTGATTTTTATGCCTTCAATATTGGAGACTATTACGGAGCAGTTGAAGAAAAGGTTGGATCCGAAACACTTTCTAAAGTCTTATACCCAAATGATGGAACAGATGAAGGACGAAGACTTCGATTAAAACAACAACATTTCTTTGTGAGCTGCTCTTTGCAGGACATGTTGAGGAGCATGGACAAAAGATCTCTCCCACTAGAAGATTTTCCAAAGCATTGGACCGTTCAACTTAATGACACGCACCCAGCAATTGCAGTTGCAGAACTAATGCGTCTTCTTATCGATATTCATCACTTTGAGTGGGACAAAGCTTGGGACATAACAACAAAATCAGTCGCTTATACCAACCACACTCTTCTACCAGAAGCATTAGAAAAATGGGATTTAAATCTCTTCAAAAGTCTTTTACCTCGTCATCTAGAAATAATTTATGAAATCAACCGAAGATTTCTGCAACAAGTCAGGCTAAGATATCCAGGAAATGATTTAATCCTTAGAAAATTATCAATTATTGATGAAGATAATTGCAAAGCAATTAGAATGGCAAACCTAGCAACAATTGGAGCTCAAAAAGTAAATGGTGTAGCAGCTCTACATTCTGATTTAATTAAAAGACAGTTATTTCCTGAATTCGCAAAATTATGGCCCAATAAATTTACAAATGTAACTAATGGTGTTACTCCCCGTAGATGGGTTGCTTTAGCAAATCCATCTCTTTCTGAATTACTTGATAAACAATTAGGGGAAGAATGGATTACTAACATGGAACTGCTTAAAAAGCTTGAAGAAAAAGTAAATGACACAAATTTTTTAACTGATTTTAGAGCAACTAAACTTCTCGGTAAAAGACAGCTAGCAGGTTATATTCATAGGCAAACAGGAGTCTTAGTAGACCCAGCAAGCATGTTTGATGTACAAGTAAAACGAATACATCAGTACAAGCGGCAACACTTAAATGCTCTACAAATAATTGCTCAATATCTTAGAATTAAAAATGGTATTTCAACAGCTATAGCCCCTAGAACCATAATTTTTGGCGGCAAAGCCGCACCTGGTTATTATATGGCTAAGTTAATAATCAGGCTAATCAATGGCATCGCTGATATTATTAATTCTGACCCAGATATGGATGGCCTATTAAGAGTTATCTTCCTTCCAGATTACAATGTAAAGCTTGGCGAGAAAGTATATCCAGCTACGGACTTATCTGAACAAATTTCAACCGCAGGAAAGGAAGCTTCAGGGACTGGAAATATGAAATTTGCTATGAATGGTGCCCTTACTATTGGCACACTAGATGGCGCAAATATTGAGATCCGTGAGCTTGTTGGCAAAGAGAACTTCTTTCTATTTGGAAAAACAGAATCTGAGATCATGCAACTTCGCAGTATTGGTTATAACCCAAGCGAATATATCAAAGCTTTACCAGAACTCGCTGAAGCAATTCGTCTAATTGAAATTGGCCACTTTAGTAATGGTGATGGAGATCTATTTCGTCCAATCCTCAATAACTTAAAAGGAGAAGACCCATTTTTTGTAATGGCTGATTTTGCAGATTATTTAAGGGCTCAAGACAATGTCAGTCAGGCGTGGAACAACCCAGAACAATGGAACAGAATGGCATTACTAAATACTGCTAGATCGGGTTTCTTCTCATCAGATCGATCGATTCGTGAATACTGCGAAAAGATTTGGAAAGTAGAGCCTCTTCCAGTAGAAATTACCTGTGATGTACGTTGACTGAAAAGAGTTTTAAAAAATAGAAAAGTCAACCTCTATCTGGCAAGTCCGGAGTCTGATGCAAAAGCCGATTCAATCTCAATCGATCAACATTCAATGGATCTGGAGCTAACTCACCCGCTAATTCCCGAAACTTTCCTTCAACCTCTTCAGGAACTTTTACATCAAAAACTCTCTCCATAAGTGCTTCCACTGAATAGAGGTGAGCATTAATATTTTCAAGATCAGCAATAGCTTGCTGCAAGACATCTACATCCTGCGTATTTGAGTCGTCAGAAGAGGGATCATTACCAGATTCACTACTTTCGAGTGAATGATGTTTCTGGAGATCTTCAAGCACTCTTCCTGCAAGAGTTCTGAAGGACTGCAAAGCAGCCCAATTGAGTTCTTGTTGCTGCCGCAAGGTTGGGAACTCTCGAATTAATCGATCATGCTCCCGATAAAACTTTTGACAGTCAGGGCATTGGCAGGGCTCTTGAGGCACCGAAGTCCCTATAGCTCTTCACTATCATGACATCTACTATGCCGCCATCGAGGAATCATCAGAGGAATCGCCCTCTGATGGATCACCTTCAATGGAATCAGGTAAAGGGATCTCAATGGTAGTAACAACTTGAATCACATCTCTAAGTCGCATTGAATCTGCAAACCAACCCATGGCTTGCTCAGTGTCCCCCCTGCGTTCAGCATCGCTGGCCTGATCCTCATGAGCCTCAGCCAAAAGGGCAAGCCAACAAAGACACCTTGCCTGGACCACTGAAAGATCCAAGTCTGAAGGTTGAGCATTTGCAATGTTCTCACTTTCTTGTTGAACAAGAAGACGTAGCCGTAAATCGTGAAGCTGTGTCATGGAGACTGATTCACTAATCCAACGCTAGCGGCAGTGTAGAAATTGACCACTCCCCCAGATGTAGTACCGACCACTCAAACGAATTAAATCATCAATTACGGGGCTGGCGGGACTCGAACCCACGACCTACGGTTTAGGAAACCGTCGCTCTATCCAGCTGAGCTACAGCCCCATTGAAAGAAAGTTTCTTCAGAGGGCATTATGGACCTTGAAAGCAGGAGAGGTGATTACGATCGAATGTTGCTGTTTTTTAACAACAAGGATCGATTGAGGAAAGTCCGGGCTCCCCGATGGCCAAGCTTGCTGGGTAACGCCCAGTGCGGGTGACCGTGAGGATAGTGCCACAGAAACACACCGCCGATGACCATTTCCATGGAACAGGCAAGGGTGCAAAGGTGCGGTAAGAGCGCACCAGCAGCATCGAGAGGTGCTGGCTAGGTAAACCCCGGCTAGGAGCAAGGCCTAGGAACGAAGAATCGCCATCTACCTCGTTCCACAGTATGAGCCGCTAGAGGCTGCTGGAAACAGTAGTCCCAGATAGATGATCACCCGCTCCTTTGTGGAGCGAACAGAACCCGGCTTACTCCCTGCTTTCTCCCTATTCAACTCAAAAAAAGCCAAAGATACATAATTAGAAACACTCTGCTAATGGGAACTATTAATAAAAAATCTCATGAAAGACTCAAGCTCAAGAAGAATGACGATTCAACGTGTAACCGCATTAAGAGAGTTTTTGCGTCGACTAAAAATTGACCATTTTTCTAGCAACTCTCCTTCAAGAAAAAAAACAGAATCCCTTGATTTAATAGACGAAGCACTCACCCATACCTCTGCCAACCAACCAAAGAATCATGAAAAATTAGAATTTCTTGGCGACGCTGTGTTGCGACTTGTGGCCTCAGAGTTCATTGAACGTCACTTTCCAAAAATGAATGTAGGCGAAAGATCCGCACTAAGGGCCCAACTAGTTAGTGACAGATGGCTCGCGGAAGTGGGCGAACAAATCAAAATTGAAGAAGTACTAATTATTGGGAAAAAAGCAGCAGGTGATAGTTTTGGGAAATCAACACTGCAAGCAGAAGCGACAGAAGCCTTGATTGGAGCTATATATCAATACTGGGAAGATCTAGAACCTATCCATACATGGTTGACCCCATATTGGATCAAGGAAAGCAAATCTATACTAGCTAATCCCGAAAATTATAACTGCAAATCAGCCCTACAGGAATGGTGTCAATCGAAAAGAAAATCTGTTCCGATTTACAGAAGTGAAGAAAAGAATCTTGATCATGGAAATCCAAAAAGATTCTTTTCCAGAGTATATCTAAATGAAGAGTCATTAGGCTTTGGCTGGGGTAGATCTAAGCGTGGATCTGAGCAAGAAGCAGCTCGTCAAGCCCTGGAGAAACTAAAAAGAAATAACACAAAAAATGATAAAGATTCATTTAAATAAAAAACATAATCATATGGAATCAATGAGAAAGTCGTCCAGGCAAGAGAGAACTAGGATAACTCTAAATCCTCTAGAGGAATAGTAACTAACTTGTCCCAATTACCGCCCTCAAAAAGAACTGCGGCTCTTCCAGAACTAATTCTTTGCACAAAACCAGTGTAACCCTTATAGATAGAAGATAAATCTTTCACAATCACAGTTGAACCAGGCAGAATTGGAACTTCCTTTTTTGGCATGGAATCTACTCAAAACATCAATCAAGACATTATCGTGGGAACCTAGTGAAAATGTCTCAAACTGAAAACTGGCTGACAATTGGCAAGATTGTTGCTGCCCAAGGCTTGCAAGGTCAAATTCGAGTCAATCCTAGTACTGACTTTCCAGAACGCTTTACAAAAGCAGGAAAGCGCTGGATATCAACAATGAAAGGATCCCCACCAAAGGTAATCGAATTAATTTCAGGAAGACTTATCCCAGGTAAATCCCTTTATGTGGTGAAGCTCGCAGGAATCAACAATCGAGATCAAGCTGAAAGCTTAATTGGTAAAAGCCTCTTAGTGCCTACTGGTAATCGTCCTAAACTTGCACCAAATGAGTTTCATTTTCTAGATTTAATTGGTCTTAAAGTCTGCCTCAACAAACATGAAGCCTCCATAGGCGAAGTCAAAGGCCTTGAAAGTGCGGGGAATGACCTCTTAGAAGTAGAGCTTTTAAATGGGAAAAAAGTACTAATCCCCTTTGTTAAAGAAATAGTTCCAGAAGTCAACCTTAAAGAAGGTTGGCTAAAACTCACTCCACCGAAGGGTTTATTAGATCTATAAAGAGATCGACAAAATGAAGTTTTTTGCGCGATTCTTAAGAGACTAATCCCTTAAAGAGTGGAAATTAGACCCCTAATCCCTGTAATCCTCTGCGGTGGAACAGGTACACGTCTTTGGCCTCTTTCCAGAGCAAGTTATCCAAAGCAATATTGGGCTCTTGGAGGAGTTGAAGGTGAAACGCTTTTACAACAAACGCAAAAAAGGCTTCAGGGCCTAAAAGGGCTCACTGATCCAATATTGATTTGCCATGAAGATCATCGCTTCATCGTTGCAGAACAAATGCGCCAAATCAGCGTTTCTCCAAAAACAATTCTCTTGGAGCCCATTGGACGTAATACAGCCCCTGCTATAGCCGTTGCTGCCCTTCAAGCAACCGAAAGAGGCAATGATCCTCTTCTTCTAGTTTTATCAGCAGATCATTTAATTCAAAACTGCGAAGAATTTCGTCAAACAATCCAAATCGGTCGTAAACCTGCAGAAGAAGGACGCCTAGTTACATTCGGGATAGTCCCAACATGCCCTGAAACTGGCTACGGATATATAGAAGCTGGAAAAGCCCCTAATGGACATGAGCGCATAGACATGCCTATTGAGAACTTTTTCGAAAAGCCTAATAAAGAAAAAGCACAAGAATTTCTTTCTGATAACAGATTTACGTGGAATAGCGGAATCTTCCTCTTTAAAGCCAGTGCAATTCTCAGTGAACTAGAGCGACTAGCACCAGAAATTGTTAGTTCTTGTAGAGCTGCACTTGAAAACGAAATGCCAGATATGGAATTTCTTCGACTTGAAAGAGAAGCTTTCGCAAATTGTCCAAATGTTCCAATTGATGTTGCTGTTATGGAAAAAACTCAACTAGGAAGTGTTATTCCACTAAATGCAGGATGGAGTGATGTTGGAAGCTGGAATGCATTATGGGAAACCGCAAAAAAAGACTCCAATGGCAATAGTTCCTTAGGTCGAGTTATTTCTGAAAACATACAAAATTGCTATATCAGAAGTGAGCATCGACTTATTGTTGGTCTTGGTCTGAAAGACCTTATAATTGTAGAAACTGATGATGCTATTTTAATTGCTGATAGAAGTCAGTCACAGCATGTCAAAAATATCGTAAAACAACTAGAGGAAGACGGCAGCCCAGAGGGAAAAGCTCATCGCAAAATATATCGTCCATGGGGCTATTACACCAGCGTTGTAGAAGATACTCGATGGCAAGTTAAAAGAATTGTAGTTAAGCCTGGTGAAAGTCTTTCACTGCAAATGCATCATCATCGAGCAGAACACTGGATAGTAGTAAAAGGAACTGCAATGATTGAACGTGATGGCGAACAACAATTATTAGGAGAAAATGAAAGTACTTATATACCGCTAGGGTGTAAACATAGATTAACAAATCCAGGAAAAATGCCTATGGAATTAATCGAAATACAAAGTGGTGCCTACCTAGGGGAGGATGATATCGTTAGATTCGAAGATAGGTATAAAAGGATAAACCAAGTGCGTCTGAGTTGACTTATTCAACAGTAACGCTTTTAGCCAAATTCCTCGGTTGGTCCACATCAAGTCCTCTATGAGCTGCAATGTGGTAACTAAGTAATTGCATTGGGACAATAGAAAATAATGGGCTGACCCATTCACTAACCTTAGGTAAAGCTAATAACGCGTCAAAAATCTCTGTATCAGGACCTTCTGGTGCAATGCCAATTAACTGTGCATCTCTAGCCTTTGCTTCTTGAGCATTACTTAGAACCTTATCAAAGACAACACCGGGCATCGCAATTGATATTACTGGGACATAAGGATCAAGCAAAGCGATTGGACCATGCTTCATCTCTCCAGCTGGATAACCCTCTGCATGGATATAGCTAATTTCCTTCAATTTCAAAGCTCCTTCAAGAGCAATAGGGTAATTTATTCCTCTTCCTAAGAA
The DNA here is from genome assembly GCA_003280185.1 of Prochlorococcus sp. AG-363-L02. Next base: position 78,807 of record QCFP01000001.1, on the reverse strand, counting down.
AATTACATCTTTTGTCTCAGCAAAACGAGGAGCAATAGCTTCTGATAATTTGTCATGTTTTTGGATTAACCCCCTCAATTGATCTGGAACAGATCTCAGTTCATTTATAAGTTCTAATATTTCATCATCAGTACGGCTTTTTCTGCGAGCAGCAAACATTAATGCAAGACCATAAAAAGAAAGCAATTGACCAAGGAATGTTTTTGTAGCAGCTACGCCAACTTCAATACCAGCTCCAATATCAAGAACATTCGATACTTGCCTTGCTAATGAACTTTCAGGTCTATTTGTTACTCCTAACTGACGCGAAGCAAAAGCCTTATCCCCATGTGAATCTCTTCTATCAGCTTCCATCAGCAGAGCTGCAAGGGTATCAGCTGTCTCACCAGACTGAGTGACCCCAATTGTCAACGTATTTGGCTCTAAAGGGGGAGGAGCATATCTAAATTCACTCGCGTAAAACACAGAAGTTGGTATCCCTGAAAATTGCTCTAATAAATGAGCACCGACCAATGCTGCATGGCGACTAGTCCCACAAGCTAAAATTTGAACACGATCTATACCTTCATAAAAAGCCTCGTCAAAGGGTAAAGCAACAGGGTTTCGTGGAGAAAGTCCTTCAGGAAGGTTTCTTGTAACCCATAATTCGGCTATTTCAGGTTGCTCGTGAATTTCCTTCAACATGAAGTGACGAAAATGTCGCCTATCAGCAACATGCTCATAACCTCTCAACAAAGTCGGGCTTCGCTGTTTTCTATTCCCCTCAGAATCGTATAACTCAATTCCTAAAGGAGTTAACAAAGCAATTTCACCATCCTCCATTGGAAGAATTGTTCGAGTAAACCCCGCAAGAGCTGGGGTATCACTTGCACAAAGGAATTCCCCTTCTCCTAAACCAATCAGTAAAGGAGCTTGCCTTCTTGCAACAATTAAAGCTTCAGGAGCTTTTGACCAAACAACTGCAAGAGCATATGCACCGGTCAATTGCATAGAAGCCCTCTGAACCGCAGCTAATAAGCTTGCTCCACTTGCAATTCGTCCTTCCATTTGCAAACGGTCCAATTCCCTTGCAATAAGATGAGGAATTACTTCAGTGTCCGTTTCAGAAGTAAATGTAACTCCTTCAGCTTCAAGATCTTTTCTCAAAGTTCGATGATTTTCGATAATGCCGTTTTGTACTACTGCAATATTTCCTGAAGTATCTCTATGCGGATGAGCATTCCTCTCCTCAGGTTTGCCATGTGTAGCCCATCTTGTGTGGCCAATGCCTAAATGACCTGCAGAACCCTTTTGCTCAACAAGAGCAGTGAGATTAACTAACTTCCCCTCCGCTCGTTGACAGGTAAGAATTCCATCCGTCCCCTTTGAGGAAGATGTAACAGTTGCAAGACCAGCGGAATCGTATCCACGGTATTCCAACTGTTTTAATCCCTCCAGAAGCAAAGGTGCCGCTTCCCTTGAACCAATAACAGCAACAATTCCGCACATAACAAAAAGCCCGGCAGCGCCGGGCTGAGCTTATGGGGTAAACCGAAAAAAAGAACCCCCCTTTATCCAAAGAATTGGAAAATCAATACGCTAAACCCATACTTCGGGTTGTTTCATCTCCCAAATAAACCCTAATACTTATGAAGTCTGTGGGGCACGCAGTTTCACAACGCTTACAACCAACACAATCTTCTGTTCTTGGAGAGGCTGCAATTTGACCAGCCTTACAGCCGTCCCATGGAACCATCTCCAAAACATCAAGAGGGCAAGCTCTAACGCACTGTGTACAACCAATGCAGGTGTCGTAAATCTTGACTGAATGAGACATGATTCCTTTCCGGATCATATGCGGATGTATCAACGCTAACCCTCAAATGTCCCTCTGGGACAATTTCACAGCTCTGCCGTCACTGTTGTTAACTACAGACCATGAGCTCGTAGGATGCGGAGTCCTATCTTCACGGATATGTCCCAGGAAGAGATTCTCGAAAAAGTACGTTCCATCGTTGCTGAGCAACTCAGCGTAGAAGCTGGCGAAATCAAGCCTGCGTCTAACTTTCAAAACGACCTAGGTGCCGACTCCCTCGACACTGTTGAACTTGTAATGGCTCTTGAGGAGGCATTTGATATAGAAATCCCTGACGAGGCTGCCGAAGGTATCGCCACGGTCGGGGATGCTGTCAAGTACATCGAAGACAAGCAATCCTAAGGAGCACAATGGTGGAGGGTCTCCATCGCGTTGTGGTCACAGGCCTCGGTGCGATAACGCCGATCGGGAATAGCGTCAAGGCCTATCTAGATGGTCTTACTTCAGGTCGCAATGGCATAACAGCAATCACCTTATTTGATGCTGCTGCCCATGCATGTCGTTTTGCTGCAGAGGTCAAGGACTTTGATCCAACAACCTTTATTGAGCCAAAAGAATCGAAAAGATGGGATCGATTCTCAAAATTTGGCGTAACTGCTGCAAAACAAGCTATCCAAGATTCAGGGTTAACTATTAATGACAAAAATGCTCCACGTATTGGAGTCATTATTGGATCTGGCGTGGGTGGCTTATTAACGATGGAAACTCAAGCCCATGTCCTCGCCGAAAAAGGTCCTGGTCGAGTAAGCCCTTTCACCGTGCCCATGATGATCCCAAACATGGCCACGGGTCTTGCCGCAATAGCATTGGGAGCGAAAGGTCCTAGTTCTGCAGTTGCTACTGCATGTGCTGCTGGTTCCAATGCTATTGGCGATGCTTTTCGATTGCTTCAACTTGGAAAAGCAGATGCAATGATTTGTGGTGGTGCCGAAGCAAGCATTACCCCTCTTGGGGTCGCAGGTTTTGCTAGTGCCAAAGCCTTATCTTTCCGAAATGACGATCCTTGCTCGGCTAGCAGACCTTTTGATGCTGAACGAGATGGTTTCGTGATTGGAGAAGGAGCAGGTATTTTGGTCCTCGAAACCCTTGAAAATGCACAATCAAGAGGAGCAACAATTCATGCAGAAATTGTTGGCTATGGGACCACTTGCGATGCTCATCACATCACATCCCCAACACCTGGTGGAATCGGTGGTGCTGAAGCAATGCGTTTAGCCCTTCAAGACGGAAAACTCAACCACCAAGAGGTTGATTACATCAACGCTCATGGAACGAGTACTCCTGCCAATGACAGCAATGAAAGTGCCGCTATCAAAAAAGTCTTCGGTGATAAAGCCAAACAACTTCCAGTTAGTTCAACAAAATCTATGACTGGCCATCTTCTTGGTGGGTCTGGTGGAATTGAAGCAGTGGCATGTGTGCTTGCGCTAAAGCACCAAGTAATCCCACCAACAATCAATTACTCCAATCCTGATCCCGACTGTGATCTGGACTACGTGCCTAATACTGCAAGAGAAAGCAGCCTAAAAGTAGTGCTGTCGAACTCATTTGGGTTCGGAGGCCACAACGTCTGCCTTGCATTCCGAAGGATGTCCTAAGCGGGCTTCAACCGCCGCCATCCCTCTCCATAAACCTCATCTATCTACGCATTCCCCCATTAAAACCATGGTCGCAGCGCCCGCTTCCCTTGACACACTCTGCGTTAACAGCATCAGGATGCTCGCAGTAGATGCTGTAAACAAGTCCAATAGCGGCCATCCAGGCCTTCCTATGGGCTGCGCTCCAATGGGTTATGCCCTCTGGGATAAATTTCTTAACCACAATCCCAAAAATCCTAATTGGTTTAATCGCGATCGCTTTGTCCTATCCGCTGGTCATGGATGCATGCTGCTATATGCACTGCTTCACCTAACTGGCTATGAATCAATCTCAATAGAAGACATAAAGCAATTCAGACAATGGGGGTCTCGCACACCAGGCCACCCAGAAACATTTGAAACAGCCGGAGTAGAAGTTACAGCGGGTCCGCTAGGCGCTGGCATATCTAATGCTGTGGGCTTAGCCATTGCAGAGGCACATCTCGCTGCAAAATTCAACAAAGTTGACTCAATAATTGTTGATCATTTCACATACGTAGTAATGGGAGATGGATGCAATCAAGAAGGTGTATCGGCTGAAGCATGCTCATTAGCTGGTCATCTTAAATTAGGAAAATTAATAGCGCTTTATGATGACAACCAAATAACTATTGATGGACGTACAGATGTATCATTTACGGAAGATGTTTTAAAGCGTTATGAAGCCTATGGCTGGCATGTTCAACATGTAAAGGATGGAAATAGTGACATCAATTCGATTGCACAAGCTATTTCAGAAGCAAAATCAGTCACCGATAAACCTTCGATCATAAAAATAAGTACAACTATTGGATATGGTTCGCCTAATAAAAGTGATACTGCAGGTGTACATGGTGCTCCCCTCGGAGAGGAGGAAGCAGCCCTTACAAGAAAACAACTGGATTGGAATTTTCCACCATTTGAGATTCCTCAGGAAGTCTATGATCAATTCAGGCAAGCAATTCAAAAAGGTGAATTAGCTGAGTCTAAATGGAATGAGTCCCTAGCTAATTACCGTCAGAAATATCCTCAGGAAGCAAAAGAGTTTGAAAGAATGCTACGTGGAGAACTACCAAAAGACTGGGATAAAAATCTTCCAACCTATACCGAAAATGACAAAGGGCTTGCAACTCGTAAACACTCGCAAATATGCCTTGGAGAATTAGGGCCAAATCTACCCGAATTAATCGGCGGATCAGCAGATCTTACTCATTCAAATTACACTGACATTAAAGGTGAGACAGGATCTTTTCAAGCAGAAACTCCGAACAAACGTTATTTACACTTTGGGGTCAGAGAACATGCAATGGCAGCAATTCTCAATGGAATTGCATATCACAAAAGTGGGCTAATTCCTTATGGGGGAACATTCCTTGTCTTTGCTGACTACATGAGAGGTTCTATGCGCCTTTCAGCTCTCAGCGAATTAGGTGTTATCTATGTACTCACTCATGACTCAATAGGAGTGGGGGAAGATGGTCCAACTCATCAACCAATAGAAACAATTCCATCGCTCAGAGCAATTCCAAACATGCTCGTTTTCCGACCTGGTGATGGCAACGAAACAAGTGGGGCGTACAAAGTAGCCATCGAGAATCGAAACCGTCCTAGCTCACTTTGTTTAAGCAGACAAGGTATGGCAAATCAAGCGAATTCTTCTATAGACAAAGTTGCACTAGGTGGATATGTACTAGTTGATTGTGAAAGCAAGCCTGATCTAATTTTAATAGGAACAGGCAGCGAGCTTGATCTATGTGTTCAAGCAAGCAAGCAACTATCTTCTGAAGGGCACAATGTAAGGGTTATTTCAATGCCTTGTGTTGAACTTTTTGAAGAGCAATCTACAGAATACAAAGAGGCAGTATTGCCAAATTCAATAAGAAAAAGACTGGTTGTTGAAGCTGCAGAATCATTCGGCTGGCATAAATATATTGGCCTTGATGGTGACAGTATTACGATGGGGAGCTTTGGTGCATCTGCTCCAGGTGGAACTTGTATGGAAAAATTTGGATTCACTGTAGAAAATGTAATTACCAAAGCCAAAGCTCTTCTTGGTTAATTAATTAATGATTAATTATCAGAATTATTCTGATTCAGCATACCTAGCCAACGTCTACTTAGAATTGGCTAGGTATATTTTTTCTTATCGAAGCAAATTGAAAAACACAAATCAAACCTAGACATGCACAGCCAAAAACAAGATAAAATTATTGCCAACAAAAATACCTATCATAGAAATCTTGTAACTGGAGGAGCAGGATTTCTAGGTTCACATCTAATAGATAAGCTAATGCATAAAGGCGAAGAGGTTATCTGTTTAGACAACTATTTTACTGGTATAAAAGCTAATATCTCGCAATGGATTGGGCATCCGCGTTTCGAATTAATCCGTCATGATGTAACCGAACCAATTCGTCTGGAAGTTGACAGAATTTGGCATTTAGCCTGTCCAGCATCTCCTATCCATTACCAATTCAATCCAATTAAAACTGCCAAAACAAGTTTTCTTGGAACATACAATATGCTTGGCCTAGCAAGAAGGGTTGGAGCGAGGCTTTTATTTGCCAGCACAAGCGAAGTATATGGTAATCCTGAGATACATCCTCAACCAGAAACCTATAAAGGGTCAGTCAATACTCTAGGAACAAGAAGTTGTTATGACGAAGGGAAAAGAATCGCTGAGACTCTTTGCTTTGACTACAAAAGAATGCACAATACAGAAATAAGATTGATCAGAATCTTTAATACATATGGACCAAGAATGCTCCCCAAGGATGGACGAGTTATCAGTAATTTTGTAACCCAAGCCTTGAGAAATGAGCCAATTACTATCTATGGAGATGGAAATCAGACAAGATCATTCTGTTATGTAGATGATCTTATTGAAGGTATGGTTCTACTTATGAATGGTCAATATGAAGGTCCTGTCAATATGGGTAACCCTGAAGAATTTACAATTAGAGAATTAGCTGAATTAATACGTTCAAAAGTTAACCCACAACTACGCCTTATAATGAAGCCCCTACCAAGCGATGACCCACTGAAAAGAAAGCCTATTATCGAATTAGCGAAAAAAAAGCTGGAGTGGGAGCCTAAGATCAATCTTAATGAAGGTTTAGATAAAACTATAAAATGGTTCAAAGAACACTTGATTGACTAAAAGTCAAAAGTAGCTTAATTAAATAAGTGCCAGTATTCAGGCTGCTAATCTCCTATATCAAAAATTAAATCTATCCAAAACAGTTTATCTCTCGGTACTCATCTTAAGGGAAACCGAATCTGAGTCGAAATCAGCCTTAAGAACTTTCTCTAACTCATCAATATCATCATCGGAGATCTTCGTCTGCATAGGACAATGCTTTGGTCCACACATCGAACAAAATTCAGCCTCTTTATAAATATCAGCAGGCAAAGTCTCATCATGGTATTCCCGTGCCCGCTCAGGATCTAGAGATAAATCAAACTGCTTATTCCAATCAAAAGCATAACGAGCTCGACTTAATTGATCATCACGATTGCGTGCACCTGCCCTATGTCGTGCAACGTCTGCCGCATGAGCAGCAATTTTATAAGCAATCAACCCCTCTCTTACATCGTCAGGATTAGGAAGACCTAGATGTTCTTTTGGAGTGACATAGCACAACATTGCTGTGCCATACCACCCTGCCATCGCCGCCCCAATAGCACTAGTAATGTGGTCATAACCTGGAGCAATATCTGTCACTAAAGGTCCAAGTACATAAAAAGGAGCTTCATCACACTCCTCCATTTGCTTACGCACGTTGAACTCAATTTGATCCATTGGAACATGTCCAGGACCTTCGACCATGACCTGCACATCATGCTTCCAGGCAACTTTTGTCAATTCACCTAACGTTTTCAACTCTGCCATTTGAGCTTCATCTGAAGCATCATGTAAACAACCTGGACGAAGTGAATCCCCCAAGGAGAAAGAACAGTCATATTGCTTGAAGATCTCACAAATATCCTCAAACCTTGTAAACAGAGGATTTTGTTTATGGTGATAAAGCATCCATTGCGCAAGGATTCCTCCACCCCTACTAACTATTCCAGTAAGACGGCCTTTAGTTTTTGGAAGATGTTCAATAAGTAATCCTGCATGAATAGTCTGATAATCAACTCCCTGCTTGCAATGTTTTTCAATGATATGAAGGAAATCATCTTCAGATAATTTCTCGATCGAGCCATGCACACTTTCTAATGCTTGATAGACAGGAACAGTGCCTATAGGAACAGGTGAAGCATTGATAATGGCCTCTCTAACCTCGTCAAGATTCACTCCCCCCGTTGATAAATCCATAACAGTATCAGCTCCATACTTCACAGCAAGTTGAAGTTTTTTGAGCTCCTCCTTCACATCACTCGCATTTGGAGATGCACCAATATTTGCATTGACCTTGCAGCTAGAAGCAATCCCAATTGCCATAGGCTCAAGATTTATATGATTGATGTTGGCAGGAATAATCATCCTGCCTCTAGCCACCTCTTCCCTAACTAGAGACTCTGGCAATTGCTCTCGTTGCGCCACATAAGACATCTCTTCTGTGACCATTCCTTGTCTTGCGAAATGCAATTGAGAAACATTGGCTTTACCTTTCCGTGCAGAAATCCACGATGCTCGCATGTCTTTAAGGCGCTGGAAAAAATGAAAGGGCTAATTTTTTACAAAGATCACTCCCTTTCACTTCCCTTCGCCGGCTTAACCCAGATCAGGTTCAGAGGGTGTGATCTCAGCCAGAGAGGCAATGCTTCTCTTAGCACCCCTAGTGTGTTTAAAAGCTAGCGACTTTTTGAACCCCAAGCAGCAATTATGTCTTTGAATTTTTTTATCGGATCTTCAAAAAATATCAACATTGATTGCAATGACTTTCCATACGGCACAAATGAAAAACTACATGGGGAGGGGGGATTGAACTCATAGACCCTTTCCATCAATATCTCTTAATGCCAACAAGATTTTTGAACGTCGAAGCTTTCTACTAGCTGCACTACTAACAATCAACCCAGTTCCTACCAAAAACGCAGGCAATGATTGCAGTCGATTGGTCTCATGCCTCTGAGTTAAGCCAAAAATAGAAATCAAAATGAGCAGGGGTGCTGCAAGTGAGAGCCAAGTGTTACTCAAGAGTTTGAAAGATCGCGACAAAGTAATTTAACGTTAATTGATTTTCATCCAAGCTAACAAAGTAGCCATTATTACCCGAATGCCAAAAAATAAACTGCTTTCCTCTGGACAAAAATTACCATTATGTAAAGGAGCACATCCATTCTTTCCTGCGACTCCTAGACGAAACATCGTGCCAGGAACAGTCACTAAAAGCTCTGCAAAATCCTCTGCACCAAGCGAAGGCCTATCTAGCTGCAACACCTTTTCTTGCCCTAATACCTCAATAGCAGCCTTTTCTAAAATAGATGTAAGTTCCGGGTCGTTATAAACAGGTGGAGCAATTCTTCGATACCTAACAACAGCTGTAGCTCCAAAAGTAGAACAAATGCCCTGAACAATTTCTTCAATCCATATAGGCAAACTTTCCGTTAATGAAGAATCTAAGCAACGAACTGTCCCAAGTAAACGAACACGATCTGCAATCACATTAAAAGCTTTCCCTCCTTCAATTCGACCAAAACTAATCACAATTGGATTCAAAGCATCCAAACGTCTACTAATGGCCTCTTGGAGACCTGCTACAACTCTTGCTGCAATCCATATCGCATCAATTGACTCATGAGGTCTTGCTCCATGCCCTCCTTCTCCGAAAACTTCAATTTCCAATTCACCAGCTTCAGCTGTCAAAAGACCACCTTTCACACCAATCGTACCGACGGGTAAAGATGGGCAAACGTGAACCCCAAAAAGAGCCTCTAGATTATTAATCGCTCCATCTTCTTTCATCCATCTCGCGCCCTGAGCTAATTCTTCTGCTGGTTGAAATAACAAACGGACCCGTGCAGATAACGAAGCTTCTTGGGCAAGAAGTCTGCCAATGCCAATGCCTATACAAGTATGTAAATCATGACCACAAGCATGCATTAATCCGATTCGTTTAGAGGAATATGGCAAACCTGTTCTTTCTTCAACAGGCAATGCATCCATATCCACTCGAACGCCAACTAATGGTCCTGTATCAGGTCCAAACTCAGCCAGGACACCTGTTCGACCAACAGCCTCTCGAACTTGCCAACCATGACTTCTAAGATCACCAGCAACTAATGCAGCAGTTTGATGCTCCTCACCACTTAGCTCAGGATGCGCATGCAAATGTCTCCGGATTTCTAGTAATTCAGACTGAATTTTCTCAAGCTCTTTAGCAAAAGAGGACGAAGAAAAATTACTCATGGTTTCTCTAAAGCTAGAAAAGCCATCAAATCCTCGGTAGGTCGAGGTGGCCAACGACGAATCTTCAATAGCCAATCACGTTGCCTATAGCGATTGTCAAGGCCTGAAGCAGCCGACCAATTGCTTTCCGCCTCACCATAAAACCCTTTTCGCCATAACAAAGCACTTAGAGCAGCACGGGCATCTGCCATCATCGGATACCTTCTAATGAGATTTCTTAGCTCCACTTCTGCATCATCAAATTGCTCCAACTGATAATCAGACAAAGCCTTACTAGAACGAGCCAAAGCGAAGCCAGGTCTGGCAAAAGCAGCCTGACTAAATAATGCCTTCGCTTGGTCCCAATCACCCTTGAAGCCAGAAACATTTGCGAGGTTATAAAGAGCAGAAGCATTATCAGGCTCTCTTTCGAGTATCCATTTGTAATCGATAATTGCCGAGTCCCAATCTTTAAGAGCCTCTTCCGCAATCCCACGATTTAGATGCGGATCTATTTCAAAAGGGCTCAACTTCAAAGCATTTGTCTGATCAAGAATCGCGCCATTTGGATCACCAAGCACCAAACGAACATTTCCACGATTACTCAAAGCAGCAGAATCATTCGGTGTCATTTCCAGAACCTCATTCCAAAGAATCAGTGCTTTAGGGAAATCACCATCATTAGTAGTTTGAAGAGCTGTTTCAAACTTTTGTTTTACTCCTAAAGAAGACGAAGCCTGTAAAGGTTGGACCATGCCAACAAATAAATACAAACATAAAAATAGGTTTAAAACTAAACCTTGAAAACTTTGACTAAATAAATAAATCATTTTCCATCTGGCCAACCAAGATGACTCCTCCCTTCATTTGTAACTACTCTGCCTCTATTGGTGCGCTTTAAAAAGCCTAATTGAAGAAGGAATGGTTCTACAACAGATTCAAGTGTATTTGGATCGTCACCAAGAGCAGCGGCAATTGTCTCAAGACCCACTGGACCACCATCAAAAGATTCAAGAATTAATTTCATCAAACGGCGATCATTCGAATCAAGACCTTTTCTATCAACACTATGAAGAGACAAAGCCTCATCTACTAATCGTTCATCAATGAAGGATTCTCGACCTTTTACCGATGCAACATCTCGAACTCTTCGCAAAAGTCGATTAGCAATTCTTGGGGTACCTCTACAACGCAAAGCTATCTCCTTAGAGGCATTATTAGTTAAAGGTAAGTTCATTAATCCGGCTGTTCGCTTAACGATTAAGTGAAGTTCATTCAATTGATAAAAGTTTAACCTTTGAATCAATCCAAAACGATCTCTCAAAGGAGAGCTAAGTAAGCCGGCCTTCGTGGTTGCACCCACAAGTGTAAATGGAGCCAACTGAAGCATGCGTGTACGTGCAGTTGTCCCCCTCCCAACATTTATATCAAGCCTTCGATCCTCCATAGCTGGATACAAAAGTTCTTCGGCAACTTTTGAAAGACGATGAATCTCATCAATAAATAACATTTCTCTTGGCTGCATATTTACTAACAGTCCAACGATGTCACGGGGTCTCTCAAGCGAGGGTGCACTAGTGATACGACACCTAACTCCCAACTCTTCTGCCAGAACTAGTGCCATTGTTGTCTTCCCTAAGCCAGGGGGGCCATACAACAAAACATGATCTAAAGCATCTCCTCGTCCTAACGCAGCTTTAACCGCAATTTCCAAAACCTGCTTTAGCTCTGATTGCCCAATGTAATCCTGTAAAGATCGAGGCCTAAGACCATCCTCTATTGATGTCAGCTGATCTTCTTGCGACAATGCAGCATCCATCACCCTAGGCCTGGACCTGGAAGATTTTGAAGACGGGCTGCCGTCACCAGAAGAGACAATCGCCATGTTGCAAGGGTACTTAAAACTGAATGCATTCGGATCATTCTCTAAATCTCATGAGTAAAAAAAAAGGTAAAAAAGCAAATGCTAAAGAGCGATTAAAGGCCCAACGACTTTTGGCCGATAACCGCCTCGCCAGACATCAGTATGAAATCCTTGAAACCCTTGAAACTGGAATCGAGCTATTGGGAACAGAAGTTAAATCAATTAGAGCTGGCCAGGCAAATCTTAGAGATGGGTTCTGTCTAGTTCGTAAAGGCGAATTACACCTGCACAATGTTCACATATCACCAAATAGTCACTCGGGTAGTTATTTTAATCATGAACCATTACGAATACGAAAATTACTTGCTCACCGTAGAGAAATTAATAAATTAAAAAATCAAATTGAAAAAAAAGGGCTAACATTAATTCCATTAAATCTTCACTTGAAAGGCTCATGGGTCAAAGTTTCATTAGGTATTGCTAAAGGTCGAAAACTTCATGATAAAAGACAGGCCGAAAAGAATAAGGAAGCTAAGGTTGAGACAAGAAATGCTCTTGCAAGATATTAACCACATTCACATTGAAAAACATCTCTCCTTGCAATGGTTTTTTGAAAAAGTCTATTAATTTCCACGGTCACGGGTGAACAAAAAAAATGAGCCAGAACGAACAACGTAAAAAAGTTCGAGTAATCAGAGAAAACATGATCACTCAAATCGAAGATCTTTACAAATCAACCTTTGAAAACCTAACTGAACAAGGCATTGAGGATAAATACCTGGCCAAGATCACTCAGCTGCTTTTGAACTCGAAGGAAGCAGCTGTTACTTTCTTAAAACAAGAAGTCGAAAATCCTGTAATCACAAAAGCTCCCAACCCACATTGAAGGTGTGCTTACTGAAATCATAATCGGAGAAATCTAATTCCTGCCAATCATGCAGCATCCATGATTTATAAAGTCAAGAAGAAAACTCAGCTTTTTGGAGCTGGTGGTTCAAGACTCACATTCTCTGGAGGAGGTGTTGGATCAGGATCAGCTATCAGCATATGCTGCAGCACAATTTCTGGTCTTTCACTATCGCGCCATCGGATGCGATAAGCCGGCATCTTGGTACCTCTGCTGGTGGTCTGTTCAACAGGTTCAATAACCCAGCCTCGCCGCGAACGGCCCTGGGGATTGCGCTTGACCACCGCATCGGTGTGCTTGAAGCGGAAACCTACGCGCTCACCACTCATCTCTTAAGGACATTGCCACTACATCAATTATCCACTTTGATGGTTCCATCTGTGTGAATTATGTCCTTGAGTCCGGTCGAAGTAGAGGAAATGCAATCACATCCCTAATAGATGGGCTATCAGTGAGCAACATCACCAAGCGATCAATCCCAATCCCCAAGCCTCCTGTCGGAGGCATACCAACCTCAAGTGCTTGAAGAAAATCTTCATCAACACTATGAGCTTCCAAATCACCAGCTTGCCGTCGAAGTTGCTGGACCTCAAAGCGCTCCCGTTGATCAATTGGGTCTATCAATTCGCTAAATGCATTTGCAGTTTCCCTTCCAGCAATGAATAGCTCAAAACGTTCAACAAGTCCGTGCTTGTTGCGATGAGGTCTAGCCAAGGGAGAAATCTCAATGGGGTAATCAAGAACAAATGTTGGCTGAATCAAATTAGGTTCAACTGATTCTTCAAACGCAACATTTAACAAACGTCCAACTGTGTCAGCAGCTTCTGGAACGTTTAGGCCGATCGATTGCATTGCCGTAGCAGCAGAATCTCTTTGATCACTAAATGTATTGAAATCAATCCCCGTAGCCTCTTGAACCAGCTCATGCATAGTGGCCCTTCTCCAAGGGGATGACAAATCAATCACATTTCCCTGATAGGAAATTTTTGTTGACCCACAAACATCTAAAGCAACTGAAGAAATCAACTCCTCGGTAAGTTTCATCATGTCGATGTAGTCAGCAAAAGCCTGATAAATCTCTACAGATGTGAATTCAGGATTGTGTCTTGTGCTAACTCCTTCATTACGAAAGATTCTACCTAGTTCATAAACACGCTCAAAACCACCCACAACTAACCTTTTAAGATGCAACTCCGTAGCAATTCGAAGATAAAGAGGGAGATCAAGCGTGTTGTGATGAGTTACAAAAGGTCTGGCCTCCGCACCTCCCGCCTCTGACTGCAAAACAGGTGTCTCAATCTCTAAAAATTCTCGTTTATCTAACCATCGGCGAATAGATCTCACCGTAAGTGCACGCCTTCTAAAAGTTTCACGAGATTGAGGAGAAACAACTAAGTCCAAATATCTTTGCCGGTAGCGCTTCTCGACATCGGACAAACCATGCCATTTATCAGGCAGAGGCTGTAATGATTTGCTGAGCATTTCCCATTTCCTTACCTTGATAGAGAGTTCACCTCTATCAGTTCTTCTTAAAGTTCCATACACACCTATCCAATCTCCTACATCTACAAGGGTTGTTAGCTCTTTAAAAGCATTTAATTTCTCCCCTTTAGAACTCACGGATTCAAGGATTGCCTTCTCCAAAAAAAGCTGTATTTGCCCTGTCTCATCAGCAAGTGTAAAAAAAGCCAGTTTCCCCAAAACTCGCCTAGCCATAAGCCGACCGGCTATAGCAACCTCTAAATCAAGCTCTTGGCCTTTACCAAGGTCAATATGATCTTCTTGTAATTGAGAAGCAGAATGCGTTTTTTTAAAACGCATTGCATATGGACCCTTTCCTAAATCCCTAAGGGTTTGAGACTTTTCAAGACGGGTCTCACGAAGATCAGACAAGGCCTTCAAAGCACACGGGCGTAATATTGCCGGTTAATTGGACAAATAAAAGCCATTGACCAATGGGTTTATCAACTGGCTATAACCGCAGGGAATTCACCCATTCTTTGAGAAGCGTAACCAATACCTCGTACCGTAAGAATTAATTCTGGATTTCTTGGGTCTGGCTCAAGCTTTCCTCTCAGTCTTGCAACGTAAACATCAACCACTCTGAGATCAGCAGCACGACGTGGAGGATAGCCCCACAACTGTTCAAGAATCTCTGCTCTTGGCACTACTCGTCCTGGCTCTCTAAACAAAAGCTCTAGCAAACTAAATTCGGTATAGGTCAATCCAATACGTTCTCCAGCTCTACTTACCTGCCTTCGATTCGTATCAACTACTAAATCACCCACTCTGAGAACTCCTTGACCTACTGGAAGCTCTCGGGGCTCTGCAATTGAAGTCCCAGGACCTACCCTGCGGAGAATAGTTGCAATCCTTGCTTCTAATTCTTTAGGACTAAATGGTTTTGAAAGGTAATCATCAGCTCCTAAATCTAAACCTGCAACTTTTTCTGAGATTGCCTCTAAGGCTGTTAAAAAAATAATCGGAACACATGACTCTGCTCGAAGTCTTCTGCAAACTGCGAAGCCATCTAATTTTGGAAGCATCACATCTAGGACAACTAAATCAGGTGACTCCCGATGAAATACTTCTAGTGCCTGTTCACCATCCTCAGCGGACAAAACCTTGTAACCGGCTAACTGAAGGCGAGTTACTAGAACACGTAATACAGCTGGTTCGTCATCAACCACCAAAAGAGTGGCCTTTGGGTTCACTGGGCCCTTCTGATCAGCTGAGCTATTAATGCTTTCTAAATGGGATGAACCGCCCCCACGCATCAGCAATTCCTCATAAAGAAAATCAACTATATACTTCCGCCGAAAATCAAAAGGCGCTAAAAGGATCAAAAAGAAGCCTTTTTCCGATTTTTTTAAGGTTTTATACTTGCGTATTTATACTTAATTTTTAAAATAATTTCTCGTTAGACTTGTTAAGACTGCATCCCCCTCAATCTTTAGCCTCATCCTTGATTAACTGAATCTCGAGAAAGTTCTTAAAACCTTTCAAATAATCCTGCTCAATATCCTTCGATAGCAAGAACAGCAAAAAATCTTTTTTAGAAATTCAAAAAATATGAATATTCTAAGCATCCGAATTAAAGCTTTTTCTCAACTTCCTTCGTCTTAACAACACCAAAAACCCAGAACTTATCAATGGTGCAGACAAACCTGTTAGAACAGATTGAATGATTAAGGTTTGCCATGCCCAACTAATAATTACATTACTCGGATGATCATGATGGAAAAGTACAATCTGTACCAATAAACTAAGACTAGAACAAACTGATCCCAACCAAGCCAGAAGACCCAAATTTAATGTCCCCTCAATAACTGATCCATATCTTCCTAACCAACCCCACCAGAAACCAAGTGCCATTAATACAGGCATAAGGGTTGCTCCATCAACACTAAGTGCATCTAATAACAAACCAAGAAAAAACCCAGCCATGACAGCGGCAAACATGCCTTCTTCAAGAGACCATGGCAATAACCACAACACAGCCCAACAAGGTCCCACTCCTGCAACACTTAACCACTTAGGAGCCAAGAGAGTTAAGAAAGGGACTGTCAACAATGTCAGCCACCAAGAAGTCTTATAAAAAGTCTTGAGCATCAGCGCGTCCTGACTTGAACCCAATCAATAGCTTCAGGAGGGGCAATCAATTGAACATTTGCTATCGGAGAAGGTAACGCACCAGCATCAATCGATTGAATGACTCCTACAGGCAGATTAGGAGGCATCAAAGTACTGATTGGTGAAGTACTCACAAGATCTCCTGGCGCAACCTTTGGTTCAGTATTTAAGAAAACCAATTGAGGTCGATTAGTTCCATTGCCGATCAACATCCCATGTTGCTGATTTCTAGACACCCAAACTGCAACTTTGCTAGCAGGAGAAGTTAATAAAAGGATTCGAGAGGTTACTGGCGTAACACTACTAACCCTCCCAACTAGTCCACCTGGACCAATGACTACATCATCCTTAGCTATTCCATTCAATAGTCCCTTACCAATTTCTAATTGTTGCCACCACCCTCCATATCTACGAGAAATAACTGCTGCAGAAATCAATCCTTTACCTTTAGACTTACTATCCAAAGAAAGCAATAACTTAAGGCGATCATTTTCCTGCTGAAGCAAATTTAATTTCGCTTTTTGTTCTACCTTTAAGGCGCCTTCAATCCATTCCCTTTGAGCCTGACCTGGCCAAAATGGTTTTGTAAATAATGCATAGAAATCAGAAAAAACAGCACCCTTAGTAAATCGAACTGCAACAAGAGCTGTAGTTAAAAATAACCATGGAGCTAAACGACGTAACAAACGCCAACGCTGAGAAGCTCGCCACAACTGAGCTCTCATCTAAATCAGTTCTTAACAGCAGACCTAGCAAATTCAGGAGTATCAAGAACCCGCCTAAGCCTCTTGAAGTCCTCCAAGACTTGGCCACATCCATTTACGACACAAAGCAAAGGGTCTTCTGCTACATGAGTAAAGATCCCTGTTTCATGGCTAACTAAATCACTTATCCCCCTTACTAAAGCGCCACCACCAGCCAACATGATGCCTCTATCAACAATGTCAGCAGCAAGCTCAGGAGGAGTGCGTTCAAGAGTTCTTTTTACTGCATCAACAATTTTGTTTAGTGGCTCAGCCATAGCCTCACGTAAATCACCAGCTTGAAGATTTACCGAGCGTGGTAAGCCAGAAAGCATATGCAGACCCCTCACATCCATTGATTGCAAATCAAACTCATTGTCAGGAAAAGCTGATCCAATACGAATTTTAATTTCCTCAGCCGTGCGCTCTCCAACAACAAGATTATGAACTTTCTTTAGATAAGTTCCTATCGAATCATTGATCTCATCTCCAGCCACGCGAACCGACTCACTTAAAACTGTTCCTCCCAAACTCATTACAGCAACTTCAGTAGTCCCCCCACCAATATCAACAATCATCGTGCCTATAGGTTCAGTAACAGGCAACTTTGCGCCAATGGCTGCTGCAACAGGTTCATCGATTAAATGAACCTCTCGAGCACCTGCCATACCAGCTTCTCTTACAGCCCGTCGTTCAACACCTGTGACTCCACTAGGTATGCCAACTACTAAACGGGGAGCAATAATTCCTCTACCTTCATTGCATTTCTGAATAAAGCTTTTAAGCATCTGTTCAGCTGCATCGAAATCAGCAATAACACCATCACGCAAAGGTCTAACAGCGCGAATATTGCCTGGTGTCCTACCAAGCATCAACTTGGCATCATCACCAACAGCCAACGGAACCCCTTCCTCTAAATCCATTGCAACAACAGAGGGCTCCTGAAGGACAATTCCTTTGCCTGATACGTAAATCAGAGTATTCGCTGTCCCCAGGTCAATACCAATATCCCTGGATAGCTTGAAGCGTCTAAAAAACACGAGTGAAAGAGCCAATCCGGCGAATCATAGGGGCAGTTGGAATTAAACCCAATGAAGTAAAGCTTTAATAGATAAAACTCCTATAGTTATTTGACTGTAAATTCCCCCATTATTAACAAAATCACCATTACCTTTTTGAGAAATGAGTGTTAATTCCGTCACATTAGTCGGTCGGGCAGGCAGAGACCCTGACGTTAGGTACTTCGAATCAGGTAGCGTTGTCGCAAACCTAACCTTGGCTGTTAATCGAAGAAGTCGCGACGAAGAACCAGACTGGTTCAACCTAGAAATTTGGGGAAAACAAGCACAAGTTGCAGCTGACTACGTTAAAAAAGGTTCACTAATTGGTGTTGTTGGCAGCTTTAAATTGGATCGCTGGAATGACAAAAATAATGGTGAACAAAGAAGTAAGCCTGTAGTTCGTGTTGAACGCCTAGAACTAATGGGTTCGAAAAGGGACCAAGAGGGAAGTGGCTACAGTAATTCTCCTAATCAAGACGAAGTGCCTTTTTAATAAGGCAAAATAATAATCAATGATTATTATTTCTTCTATTCCAAGCTCGAAAGATCAACCAACAAAAGGAAATTATTAATAAAGTTACAAGCAAAGTCTTTATAATCTTCGAAACAGGCTCAATCCAAGTCTCAACAGAACTATAACTCTCACCTAACGCAAATCCTGCGAGGGTAAGAAGTAATGTCCAAATAAAACTCCCTGCCGTTGTCCAAAGTAAAAATGGACTCAATGGCATTAGTTCTATTCCTGCAGGCACAGAAATTAATGTTCTAATACCTGGAACTAATCTTCCCCAAAAAACTAATAAAGAACCATATCGACTAAACCAGCTTCTACTCCTTGACAAGTCATCAGGACTAATGCCAATCCAACGACCATGTCGCCTTAACCATGCTTCTAAGCGTTCTTCATTTGCAAGTCGGCCAATGTAATACCAGGGAAAAGCTCCGAGCAAAGTACCTAATAAACCAGCAAGAACAACAGGGAAAAGCTGCAATTGACCTTGATGAACATAAAATCCACCTAGTGGCATTATCAATTCAGAGGGAATTGGCGGGAATAAGTTTTCAAGAAACATTGCCAAAAAAATTGCCAAATATCCCATCCATTGATTGGCTTCAACAGCTTGTCCAATTATTTGAGGTAATTGCGAAATGAAATCAGAGAAATCCATGCCTTAATTCCTATCAAGTTGTCAATATCTATAGTGATCTGGCTTATAAGGACCTTCAACGGGAACACTTATATATTTGGCTTGAGTTTCTGTTAACTCAGTTAACCTTGCTCCAATCCTATCAAGATGTAATCGAGCAACCATTTCATCAAGATGCTTTGGCAATACATAAACTCGATTTTCATATTTATCTTTTTTAGTAAACAACTCTATTTGGGCTAAAACCTGATTCGTAAATGAATTGCTCATTACAAAACTTGGATGACCTGTTGCACAACCTAAATTTACCAATCTACCTTCAGCAAGAAGGATAATTTTATTTCCACTCGGCAAAGTTATATGATCTACTTGAGGCTTTATTGATTCCCACTCATAATTCTTCAATGAAGCTACATCAATCTCATTATCAAAATGACCAATATTACAAACAATAGCTTCATCCTTCATGCGAATCAAATGCTCATGTCGTATTACTTGAAAATTTCCAGTTGCAGTAACAAAAATATCTACATCTTGAACTACTTCTTCGAGTCTTACAACACGATAACCCTCCATTGAAGCCTGAAGAGCACATATTGGATCAATTTCAGCAATCATGACAGTTGCACCCAATCCTCTTAAGGATTGAGCTGAACCTTTCCCTACATCTCCGTAGCCCAATACAAGAGCAATTTTGCCTGCAACCATTACATCAGTAGCTCGTTTAATTCCATCTACTAAGGACTCCCTACACCCATAAAGATTATCAAACTTACTTTTAGTAACTGAATCATTAACGTTAATCGCTGGGAAAACTAACTCACCTCGTTTATGCATCTGATAGAGACGTGCCACACCCGTTGTGGTTTCTTCGGTTACACCTTGAATAGTCCTTTTAATTCGTGAATAAAAAGATGAATCTTCCTTTAATTTGCTTCGAATAGAAGAAAATAATGCGACCTCTTCATCATTATTCGGGTTATCCAATACAGCAGGTTCTGATTCTGCCTTCGATCCAAGCATTACCAACCCAGTTGCATCACCTCCATCATCCAAAATCATGTTGGGTGAGCCTCCATCACCCCATTCAAGAATATGGTGTGTATATTTCCAATACTCCTCTAAAGTCTCACCTTTGACAGCAAAAACGGGGACTCCTGTAGCAGCAATAGCCGCAGCAGCATGATCTTGTGTAGAAAAAATATTGCACGAAGCCCAACGAACCTCCGCACCTAACGAGACAAGAGTTTCAATTAAAACTCCTGTCTGAATGGTCATATGCAAACTTCCAGCAATACGCGCTCCTTTAAGAGGCTGTTCATCCCCATACTTCGACCTAAGGGCCATTAAACCAGGCATCTCAGTTTGAGCTATTGCAAGCTCCTTCCGTCCAAAGTCGGCTAATTCCATGTCCGCGACAACGAAATCAGGGGTTTGCTGAATTAGGGAATTTGAGACTTTCGCTGCCACCATGGTTAGAGCTCTTGAGAGGAAAATGTGAAAGAGAAATACGACGAAAGCTCAAGGGCTTCCGAATCACTTAAGAGCCAATCTACTGATAAAGGTTTAATCCTCAAAGATTTAGCCAGTACAAAAAAACTTGGAGAATCTCTTGTTTCAGAACTCGACAATGTTGGAATTCTCCTCCTTAAAGGACCTCTTGGGTCTGGGAAAACCTCTCTTGTTCAAGGTCTTGCCTTGGGATTAGGAATATATGAACCCATTACAAGCCCGACATTTGCCCTTTCACAACATTACCAAGGAGAAACCTTTGCGTTAATACATTTAGACCTATATCGAATCGAAAATATTGACTCAGCCAATCAATTGTTCCTTCAAGAGGAAGAAGAGGCCAAAGCAAAAAGAGCAATCATAGTAGTAGAATGGCCCGAAAGATTAAGCCTAAACTTAGCTGAAGCATTAGTCATGGAAATACAATACGAACCAAATGGTGGTCGTATAGCATATTTGAAAAGACCTCAAATAAAATTCAAAAATTTCTCTACTTCAGCCTGAGTGGGTTGAGGATCAATTGCTCCAGATCCAGAACATGTAATCGCACCACATGCGGCTGCAAAACTAACAACTTCATGGAAGTCAATAGTTTTATTTTCAGAATAGGAGTCTAAGGCTAATTTATGAAGAAATCCTGCCATAAAAGCATCACCTGCTCCCGTAGTATCTTGAACAACTTTTGGTACTATTGTTGCTGTTTGACCAGAGTTACCACCCAAAAACCAATTAATAGGTTTGGCACCATCTGTAATAACCACATCAGGTTTTTTTGATAAGGATAATGATATCTTTTTAGGGTCATCATTTTCAAAAAACCATAGCGCCTCCTCTCTAGCAAGTTTTAGCAAAGATGCGCACTCAAAAAGATATGTAATCTCGTTAATAGAAAGCAAATTTGGTCCTGTAGTTGGATCCATATTGGGATTCCAGAAAGTTGGCCGCCAATTCACATCAAATACAATATTAATCCCTTGTTTAATAGCCATATCAACAATCCAATGTAAAGCCTCTCGAGATATTGGACTCGCCAAAGGAATAGATCCTATTAACAACCAGGAAACCTTTTTAAACAGTATCTGGAATGTCTCTTTTAATTGATTTTTATCAAGTGCTTGATCAGCAAAACCATCACCCTGATCTCCTTCAAACCCATTAAAAGTCCTCTCTCCAGAGTTACTTCTACGTACTAATACAATCCGGCAAGGTCTCTTGAAATCAGTCTGTAATCCAATTATATTAACACCTCTAATTTTCATTAGATTCCTAAATTTATCTGATATAACATCACTACCTAAACGGCCTATAAAGGCAACATTGGTCCCTAATTTTGCAAGGCCACATGCAACATTGGCTGGTGCACCACCAAAACAATCAATAACAGGTTTATCTGTTAATGGATCTCCACCTAAGGGTCCTAAGCGATCCACTAATGCCTCACCAAGGCAGGCAACAACTGGCAAAGTTCTAGTCACTGACAAATAAACTTTAATATAAGGGATAGATTAAAGCTAATAAAAAAATTATATGGATTTTATATAATTCATTAACGCATCAATAATCTTTGTATTAGCAGCTGGAAATGGATACTTATTAAGAGATTTAGGCTCAACCCATCGAACTTGTTGACTGGCTAGTGGCTTTGGTTCTCCACTAACATATTCGCAAATATGAACCACAAATCGCAATCTTTTATGGCTATAAGCATGAACAAAAGAAATTAATTCTTCGCCAACTTCAACGGTAATCGCAAGTTCCTCAATGATTTCTCGCGAAACTGTTGATTTAATCGGTTCGCCTTGTTCTTGCTTTCCTCCCGGGAATTCCCACATCCCTCCCAACAATCCATCATTCTTTCTTTGATCAATAAGGACTTCCCCCCTCTGATTAAAAATCACTCCTACGCCTATCACTTGAATGGACAACCTTCTTGATTCCTTTTTCACTGGGAAACTACTTTGCTGGCCAATAGAGTACGCAAAACACCTTTCAACAAGAGGACATAAAGAACATTTTGGATTACGTGACGTGCAAACTAAAGCTCCAAGATCCATTAGAGCTTGATTGAAATCCCGTGGTCGTTCCTTATCCAACAACAAAAAACTCAATCGCCAAAGCCTCGAATCAACTGATTGTGAAGGGGGTTCTTTACATCCAGTTAATCTCGTCAAAAGACGTCGAACATTCCCGTCAAGTATGGGGAAAGGCAAATTAAACGCACTAGAAAGAATGCTTCCAGCAGTTGTACGACCTATACCAGGCAAAAGCATCCAACCTTGCAAAGTACGAGGCCAAGCATCACCTTTTAAATTCATTGATGCTCTATGAATACTATGAACTCTCCTGTAGTAGCCGAGTCCCTGCCAAATAAGAAGGAGCTCTTCTAAAGGCGCTTCAGCAAGCAAAGAAACATTAGGAAAAGCATCCATCCATCTCTTCCAGAAAGGCAACATCACACCAACTTGGGTCTGCTGAAGCATGATTTCAGCAATCCAAATTCGATATGGATCTAGTTCATAAGTAGTTTGTTCGCGAGAAGGCTTCAAATCGAATTGATCCGAAGCCTTTTTCCAGGGCAAATCATGACGACCATGAACAGCCCACCAATCCAGAACTCTTTCACGAACATATTTGAATGAAATAATAGTATCCATCAATAATTAATCTTTAATTTCCAAGTCATTAAAATTTCTCCTTAAGAACTAATAGCAATTAACAGCAATTAACAGCAAAAATACCGTATAATTCAGCAAGATTAAACATATTAATGGCTGCAAAGAAAGACAAACATCAACGGCTCAAGGTTTCCTCTTCCATCTTCTTTCACTAAAAATACCTTTAAACAATGTCGGAAAAAACTTTTCCAAACTCAAATCATTTAAAACATAGTATATGGGAATGGAAAGGTCATAATATTGCCTGGACAAGCAAGGGTTCAAAAAGCAATGAACTACCGGCTGTTTTGTTAATACACGGCTTTGGAGCATCCAAAGAGCATTGGCGTCACAATCAAAATTTTATAGCAAATAAAACAAACTGCTTTGCTATTGATCTAATTGGTTTTGGTAATAGCAGTAAACCAAAAGCAAGACTAAAAGAGGAACCTACAGAGGAAAAAGATTTCTGTTATTGCTTTGACTCCTGGGGAGAACAGGTGGCTAACTTTTGCCAACAAATTATTAAAGATAGAGTTATTCTAGTGGGAAACTCCATAGGTGGTGTAGTTGCGCTCACTGCTGCACAAAATCTAACCAAGACATGTGCAGAAATCATTCTTATAGATTGTGCACAAAGAACTATGGATGACAAACGCCTTAGTGAGCAGAAATATTGGATGCGAATAGTCAGACCATTCCTAAAAACGATCGTCCGCCAAAGATGGCTCAGCAATAGCTTATTTAGAAATGCAGCCAATCGCACTGTAATTCAAAAAGTACTTAAACAGGCCTACCCAAGTGGGTGCAATGTTGATGAGGAACTGATTGATCTTCTGCACAGACCTAGTCAAGCAATTGGAGCAGCTGAATCATTTAGAGGTTTTATTAATCTCTTTGATGACCATTTAGCTCCAGACCTTCTAGCAAAAACTGATACACCAGTTCACCTAATTTGGGGAGAGGCTGATCCTTGGGAACCGATAGAATTAGCAAAAAAATGGAACTCTTCTATCCCATGTATTCATTCACTTGACATTATCCAGGGCGCAGGACATTGCCCTCATGATGAAAAACCTGAGCTAGTCAACCCTTTACTATTAAAAATTATTCAAGCAGCAATATAAGCGTCATAAGACTTACTTTTTTGTCTTAATAGTCTTAGCCCATCTCGCTCTAAATTCCGTATTCGATCACGACTCATTCCCAAATCTCTCCCTATACCAGTCAGGGTCATGGGATCATCTCCATCAATCCCATATCTCTTTCGCAATACAAGACCTTGTATTTCTGGTAACTGATCAATTAATGCATGTAAATCTCCTTTCATGCAATCAGCTTCGACTTTCTCACTAGGTAGGCTTTCTTCTCCTGGAAGCAAGTCAAGCAGGATCGTGTCATCACCCTCTCCTACTTTCTTTTCCAAACTCATTGGTTGACTAGCTCTATACATCAATTCCTTGACTTCTTCTTCTTTTAACTCAACAAATTTCGCCAATTCCGAAATAGAAGGAGTCCTTGCAAGCTTTTGACTTAATTCTCTTTGACCTTTTTTCAGTTTGTTCAAAATTTCAGTGACGTGAATAGGCAAACGAATAGTTCGGCTTTTCTCAGCCAATGCCCTTGTTATTCCTTGTCGAATCCACCAGTAGGCGTATGTCGAGAATTTATAACCTCGAGTAGGGTCAAACTTTTCTACCCCTCGCACTAATCCGAGAGTACCTTCCTGGATTAGGTCCAAAAGCTCCATATTCCGTTTCGTATATTTCTTTGCAACGCTGACAACCAAACGCAAGTTTGCAGCGACCATACGCTCTTTAGCGCGTCGCCCAGATTTAAGTTTTTTCTTTAGCTGGGTAATGGAAATCCCTGCTGCTTTGGATAATTCTTCAAAACTGGGCTTCTCACCATTGGTTAGTTCTAATTCTGTGCCCAACTGCTCAAGAGACATCAGCTCCTGAACTTGTCTTCCCAAAGTAATTTCTTGATCATTCGTCAACAAAGGAACACGACCTATATCACGTAAATATGAGCTGACCAGGTCTAGATCTCCTCCAGGCTGACGAGTGGACTTCACCACAGTCTTCAAGGGATCTTTAGTCAACAGCGTAGAGGGCACGAATCAATTTATTGCGTTATGTAAAGCGTACTACTAAGAAGTGTAAAGATAAAGATTTAGTGGATTATTTAGGTATTAATACTCATCAACTTGCTGGGTTCATATGCCTGAGCAGCCATGCTGCAGTACGCAAATAAATTAAAACCCCTGCAACATCAGTCGCTGTAGTGATAAATGGTGCAGACATCAGGGCAGGATCCAGCCCCATGCGATCAAAAAAAAGTGGCAAAGCGGCTCCTGCAGTGGCAGCAAGAGTAGTGATTGCCATAAGGCTTATCCCCACCGCAGCCCCCACCAAAGGACTCTCCCCTCGCCACCAAGCAAAAGGCACAACAACTAAAAGCATTAATAATCCAAGAAGTGCACCGGCTATCGCCTCTCGACCAACTGCCTTTAAAGGCCCTAAAGCTTGAATCCTTTGTGTACTAAGACCTCTAATTACAACGGTGGAACTCTGAGCGCCAACATTGCCCCCAGTTCCAATCAAAAGGGGAATAAATGCTGCTAACAAAACAACCTGCTTCAACACAAGATCATTCATTGCAATTACTTGAGTTGTAAAACCATTTGCCACCACAAGTACCACTAACCAAACCACCCGCCTTCTAGCAACCATGAATAAATTACTTTGAAAATAATCATCTTCATCACCAGCTTGAACTGCACCAGCGGCATACAAATCTCTAGTTGCTTCCTGCTCAATCACATCAATAACATCGTCAACAGTCACAATTCCTACAAGTCTTTGTTCTCTATCAACTACTGGAAGCGCAAGAAAGTCATATCGCTGGATCGCTCTTGCAACCTCTTCCTGATCTGTGTCCGTAGCAACGCTTACCACCTCTCTAGTCATCACATCGCCAATGCGCGATTCGGGATCTGCAGTAACTAAATCCCGTAATGACAGGATTCCAGTCAAATGTCTTTTCCCATCAGTCACATAAAGGCTATAAACGGTCTCTGTATCTGGAGCCCTTCTACGAACAATGGTTAGAGCTTGAGCTGCACTGTGAAATTCCTTTAAATCAATAAATTCTGGGGTCATCAGCCTTCCAGCAGTCTCTGACTCATAGCCCAGCAATTGTGCTGTAACTCTCCTCTCAGAAGGACTTAATTCAGCAAGTAGTCTTCGAACAACTTTTGCTGGCAACTCATCAAACAATTGAACCCTGTCATCTGGTGACATCTCCTCAACCAATTCAAGAACCTCACTTGAACGAAGTCTGTCAAGCAAACTCTGTTGAACTCCTGGATCCAAATACTCA
The DNA here is from genome assembly GCA_003280185.1 of Prochlorococcus sp. AG-363-L02. The sequence continues at coordinate 52,093 of QCFP01000001.1, read as the reverse complement.
TATACCTCGATGGCCTCATCCTTACTTAATAACCGGAATGCAAAAGCCTGCAAAACCAAAGGTAAAAAGCCAATAGCTTCTGCAATATCAACTGGCTGAACAGGCTGCAGCAAAGTTTTTGCTCCGTCATAATTGCCATTGGAAAGCAAAGCTTTCAAATCTGCGGCAACTACTTCTGCAAGCTGAGGATCATTGACTACTGATGCAACATGACCTGGCGGCCCAATTTCCTGTTTCATAGGCACACCATGGAGGAGGCTTGATTAAGTGTATGGCTTAACCTTGACGAAATTAGTTTTTTTGTGAGTAAACCATGGACATAAACGTAAGCGACGTTCTGGTTACAACACCAGATGGAAAAAAGAAAGCACTAGGTGACTACAAAGAACGGGTTCTTTTAATCGTAAATGTTGCAAGCCGGTGCGGTTTCACCAAACAATATGAAGGGCTCCAAGCACTACAAGACGAATATGGAAAACAAGGACTAACGGTTCTTGGCTTTCCTTGCAATGACTTCGGAGGACAGGAGCCTGGGGAGCTTGAGGAAATCAAAACATTCTGCAAAACAACCTATAACGCAACCTTCGAACTCTTTGCAAAGGTGCACGCAAAAGGCAACACGACAGAACCATATACAACACTTACAAAAACAGAGCCCAAAGGAGATGTCGCATGGAATTTTGAAAAATTTCTGATAAACAAACAAGGCAAAGTAATTGGAAGGTTTAAGAGTGATATTGAACCTAATAGTAGCGAGCTCAAAACAGCGATCGAACAAGCTTTAACCAACTAATTTTTTGCCAAGATACAATCCTAGAAATGCAAAGATCAATGCTAAACTTGTGTGGCTAATTATTACCCAAAATAATCCCAAAAAATTATTTTCGAGAGCAAGAAACAGTAAATCACCCATCAAAGCACTAAATGTTGTCATAGAACCACAAAAACCAATTCCCATCATTAAGTAACACTTCTTTGAGAGTTTAGCTCCAAAAAAAAAGCCTAAAAGAGCCGCCCCAATAACATTCACTAACAAATCATTGTTCAAGTGCCACCTGATCAAAGCTCCAGGAATAGCTCCTAAGGAAAGCAAAGCATAAGTGTTTAACTTATTACTTGTGAACAATTTTCTTTACCAAGATTTTCCAAGGCTATATCCAATTACTATTGCAACGAACCCTCCGATTAAAGAAAACAAAAAAATTAGAATGGCGTCTTTATATCGATCATCAAATATGCTTTGCAGAATATCCAAAATAAAAGAAGAAAATGTGCTCAAACTCCCTAGAAAGCCTACTCCAAAAAACAAAATCAAAGAGTTCAAACTTGCTTGAGAAAAAATCAATGGCTCTATAGAAATAAATAGTCCCAATGCAAAAGAGGCAAGAATATTTACTGTCAAGGTACCAAGAAAAGTTAATTCATAGATTGATTGAAAATATCTAACAAAATTGAATCTTGCCAATGTACCAAAACAAGCACCTATCGAAACAAAGAAAAATTGAGAAAGAACTATATTATTCTCAAGCATCTATATCTAACCAGCCATTTCTTACGGAATTAATATTAAAATTATGTTCGTATAAAACATGAACATAAGTCCACACTTGGCCATCTGATTCTTGCCAATGTCTCAAGATTGTGAAAGGTGTTCCAGATGGAACTGACCTCAGAACAGGTGCTTTTTTTAAAGGACTAGCTCTCAATGCAGTATCTCTTGTAGTTAAAAAAGGATCAGAAGATTTGCGAGAACGAATCTGTGGTATCAAAAATTGCGCACCTCCAGCAGGTAAAGAAATAGGGGCAAGCAGTGAAATCCCTAGTAACCAACCCCATCGTATAAAAATACCCATTTAAACTATTTCTAAATGTCGAGAGATGCCAAATCTAATTCAGCACTATGGGTTTCTATAAACTCGCGACGAGGAGCAACTTTATCACCCATCAGAATGGTAAAGATTCTATCTGCCTCTAGTGCATCTTCTATCTCTACTCGTTTCATCATTCTTGTGGATGGATCCATTGTCGTCTCCCATAACTGCTTTGGCATCATTTCACCTAGTCCCTTAAATCGTTGAATTGTGTAATTGGCCTTTTCACCAAATCCAGAAAGAGTCTTCTGCAAATCTGACTCGTTATAGCAATAATTATGATTCTTACCTCGCTCAACCTTATATAGTGGTGGGCATGCGATATATATATATCCACCCTCAACTAACTCTTTCTGATAACGATAGAAAAATGTAAGCAACAATGTTCTAATATGAGCACCATCTACATCAGCATCAGTCATAATCACTACTCGATGATAACGTAAATTATTAAGATCAAATTCCTCTCCTTTAATACCTAAGCCAAGTGCAGTTATCAGAGATTGAATCTCTGTATTTTTATAGATTTTTGCATCATCTGTTTTTTCAATATTAAGAATTTTCCCTCTCAATGGAAGAATTGCTTGAAAACGTCTATCTCTGCCTTGTTTTGCAGATCCACCCGCCGAATCTCCTTCAACAATATATATCTCTGATTCTGAAGGGTCTCTAGAACTACAATCAGCCAATTTCCCAGGCAAAGTAGAGCTTTCCAAAACACTTTTTCTACGGACAAGTTCACGTGCTCTACGAGCAGCTTCAGCAGCATTAAAAGCTTGTATTGCCTTTTCAAGAATAAGGTCAATAACAGAAGGATTAAATTCCAAATATTGACTAAGAGATTCTCCAACTAAATTATCAACAATTCCACGAACTTCGGTATTACCAAGTTTAGTTTTTGTTTGCCCTTCAAATTCGGGATCAGGGACCTTAACAGACAACACTGCTGTTAAACCCTCCCTAATATTTTCACCAGCCAAATTAGAATCACCGTCTTTACGTTTACCTCGCTTTCGTGCAAAAGCATTAAGAGTTCTTGTAAGAACCGTTTTCAAGCCTTCTATATGAGTCCCACCATCAACTGTTCTAATGTTATTTGCAAAACCTAAAATGCTATCCGAATATGCATCAACACACCATTGCAGAGCTGCCTCAACTTGTACACCATCTTTCTGTGAATCTACATAAATAATATCTGAATGAAGGGCATCTTTCTCTGTATTCATATATTTAACGTATTCTTTAATTCCACCTTCATAAAAATAAGTCTCTTCATGAGGGTTACCTTCCGAATCAAGAGAAGAAGAACGCTCATCTCTAAAAACAATCTTTACTCCTCCATTTAAATAAGCAAGCTCCCTCAATCTTGTGGATAAAATTGCATATTCAAAAACAATTCCGCCAGTAAAAATATCTATATCAGGTTTAAAATAAACCGTAGTTCCAGTAGAGGCATTTTCTTCTTTTGGTTGTTTCTCAGATTTCAAAATTCCTATAGGAACACCTCTTTCAAATCGTTGAGTATGAACTTCGTTCTGTCGACGAACCTTAACTTCAACCCATTCACTTAGTGCATTAACTACTGATACTCCTACTCCATGCAACCCACCAGAAACCTTGTAACCACCGCTTCCAAACTTGCCTCCAGCATGGAGAACTGTAAGAACTGTTTCTAAAGCGCTTTTTCCAGTTCGGGGATGGATATCAGTTGGAATTCCCCGCCCATTATCACGAATACAAGCTGAGCCATCCTTACAAAGGACAACAACAATCTCATCGCAATGGCCTGCCAATGCCTCATCAACTGAATTATCAACCACCTCATAAACAAGATGATGCAATCCTCTAGGACCTGTAGAGCCGATATACATGCCAGGACGTTTTCGTACTGGCTCGAGACCTTCCAGAACCTGGATTTGTTCGGCGCCATAGGCCGCCTGCACCTTGGAATCTTCGCTCATTCGTAGAATTCTCAGCCAAAGAGGGGTGTTCCAAGAGGCCTCATATAGAGAACCCTCAAACTGGCATATTTAATCTAACACTGGCTCCCTAGGGATGCTCGAGCAGAGCTTTTCTGACAAGGAAAAGGCCTAGCTTTGAACACAATGAAAAATTCTACGAAAACGCAAAAAGCAAAAGATTCATTAGTAATTGTCCTGCTAGGACCAACTGCTAGTGGTAAAACGAAATTAGCTCTAGAGATAGCAAAAGTCCTTGATTTAAGCATCATCAACATTGACTCTAGGCAGCTATATAAAGGGATGAACATAGGGACTGCAAAGCCCAGCAAGTATCAACAAACCCAAGTAGAGCACCATCTGCTTGATTTAAGACTCCCCAATCAGCCAATAACGGTGCAAGAATTTCGCCTTGAAGCAGAAAAGAAAATTGAGCAATCTTTTCAAGACAGAGGCATTGCCTTTTTAGTTGGCGGCAGTGGTCTTTATCTAAAAGCTATTACAGCAGGGCTTAATCCCCCGGCTATAGGCCCTCAGAAATCATTGAGAAAACAATTACAAGACCTTGGACAAAATGAGTGCTATCAAATTCTTTCAAGTGCAGATCCAAAAGCAGCAGCCCGCATCTCATCAACGGATGCAATGCGCACAGAACGTGCTCTTGAAGTCCTTTATGGAACCGGCAAAGAAATCAGTTCTCAACAAAGCGCTTCGCCTCCTCCTTGGCAAATTATTGAACTAGGGCTTGACCCAATTGACCTAGCAGATCGCATCGCCAACAGAACTTCAACAATGTATTCAGAAGGACTTCTAGAAGAAACCGATGAATTAACGCAACGCTACGGACCAGAACTACCTATGCTAAAAACTATTGGTTATGAAGAAGCCTTAAAAGTTCTGAACAATGAACTGAATACCCAAGAAGCCATAGCCATCACAACAACTCGTACCCAGAAATTTGCTAAACGACAAAGAACATGGTTTAAAAAACAACATGAACCACACTGGTTAAAAAATGAGAATGCCCTAATTAAAGCTCTTACATTAATCCCTGAGATTTAGGTTAATTCTTGAAAATCAACTACCGTTAATTCTGTAATCGGCTCTGACCCCCTCAACCCACTGAATGCCTCCTCGTCCTCGTTTTGATCGTCGCGCTCCCGTTCGGGAGCTCCCAAACATTAATGACCGTATCAAGTATCCAAAACTTCGAGTGGTCGATGCTGATGGAACCCAACTTGGAATTATTAATAGGGAAGAAGCCCTAGAAGTAGCCAAAGAAAGGGAATTAGACCTAGTACTAGTTAGCGAAAAAGCTGATCCACCCGTATGCAGAATTATGGATTACGGGAAATTCAAGTTTGAACAAGAAAAAAAAGCAAAAGAAGCCAAAAAAAAATCCCATCAAACCGAAGTTAAGGAAGTCAAAATGCGCTACAAGATCGATCAGCATGACTATCAGGTACGAATTGGGCATGCAGTGAGATTTCTTAAGGCAGGAGACAAGGTCAAATGTACGGTGATATTTCGAGGCAGAGAAATTCAACATACGGCCCTAGCAGAAACGCTTTTAAGAAGAATGGCTAAAGACTTAGAAGAACAGGCAGAAATACAACAAGCCCCAAAAAGAGAAGGTAGGAACATGATTATGTTCCTTACTCCACGGAAAACACCGCTTATCAAAAAAGACAAAGAAGATGACAAGAAGCCTCGAGTAATAAGAAGCATCTCAACTACCTCTTCCTCCCCTCGAGGGTCTCAAATAAAAAATCGTTAAAGCAAAGAAATTCTCCAGGTCCCAGCAAATTTATGAATGCCTTCCTATTAGGAAAAATTACGTATATCAGTAGCTAATGCTTTAGAGCCTCTGAACAAGTAAGTAAATTTCGTTTGCACATCAAGAAATACAAACGGGGCAAAATTAATTTGGTTTAGAGATATGCAGAACCTAAGAAAAGAGCAAAAACGCAAATGCGTAACAATACTGTTACGAATTAGATACTTTTATGCGTCTCATTTTGCTGCTTCATCAGTTCTTGGGCCTAGTGTTTTAGGTAAATTGAGGCCTTCAGGACGAAAGAGTTAAAACAACAAAATCAAAATCCAATTGTCACATTGCTCGTGCCTCCTTAGGGTGGCCGCATTACAACCTGTCCCACTGGCGTGCGCTTCCACATCCAGCAAGAAAGCGATATTCCTGCTTCCACTCAGTTATATAACCAAATTTGTTTCGCGATTGCAGCGAGACACTATCCGCCTGGGCATCGACTTCCCAGCACAAGACAATTGGCAATGCAAACCGGGCTTCATAGAAACACCATAAGCAAGGTATATCGACAACTGGAAACAGATGGTGTCGTTGAAGCAATGGCTGGGTCGGGAATCTATGTTCGCGATCAACAAAAACCAAGAGAAGCGAAAAGTCCTCCACACATCAGGAATAAAGCAATTACTGATATAGATCAAGAAGTTCGAAAATGTGTTGATGGATTACTCAATGCAGGATGCACGCTTCAACAAACAAGGGATTTACTAACCAGAGAAATTGACTGGCGCTTGCGTTGTGGTGCCAGGGTGCTGATCAGTACCCCGAGGGAAGATATTGGAGCATCAATGCTGATTGCAGAAGAACTTGAACCCCATCTAAACGTGCCTGTTGAAGTGGTTCCAATGGAAGAACTAGAAAGCGTTCTAGAAAGCTCAACCAATGGAACCGTAGTAACTAGTAGATATTTTTTACAACCCATTGAAAGTCTTGCAAAAGCGCACCGCTTGCGAGCAGTTGCAGTGGACCTAAATGACTTCCGCCAAGAACTAAATATGTTAAAAGAGCTCCGCCCAGGAAGCTGCGTGGGCCTTGTAAGCATTAGTCCAGGAATTCTGAGAGCTGCTGAAGTAATCCTTCACAGCATGCGAGGAAACGAAATCCTTCTAATGACAGCTTCCCCGGACATTGGTAGCAGACTATTAGCTCTTCTTAGAGCATCTAGCCATGTCCTTTGCGATAAACCAAGTCTTTCATTAGTAGAGCAAAGTTTGCGTCAAAATAGATCCCAATTAATGAGAATGCCCCAAATTCACTGTGCAGAAAGCTATTTAAGTAAAGACACAATTGATTTATTACTAAAGGAAATTGGACTTCAGTCATCTTGAAATTATTCAAAAATAAATGCTCAAGGACATAAAAACCGATCTAGCAATTGTTAGAGAACGCGATCCGGCCGCAAGAGGTCTTTTCGAGATCTTACTTTGCTACCCAGGAGTACATGCACTGGCAATGCATAGGCTGAGTCATCGAATCTGGTATACAAGATTTCCACTCCTACCCATGAAACTAATAGCTCGAATTCTGAGTCAAGTAAGTCGAAACCTAACAGGGGTAGAAATACATCCCGGAGCAATAATTGGAAATGGAGTATTTATCGATCATGGAATGGGTGTTGTAATTGGTGAAACTGCAGAAATCGGCAATCGATGTTTGCTCTATCAAGGAGTGACCCTAGGTGGAACTGGAAAAGAACATGGGAAGAGGCATCCAACTCTCGAAGAGAATGTTGTAATTGGTGCAGGAGCAAAAGTATTAGGAGCAATTCGTGTTGGTGCAAATACAAGAATTGGTGCAGGTTCTGTTGTAGTTCGTGACGTAGAGGCAGATAGCACAGTAGTTGGCATACCAGGACGAGTAGTACATCAGAGTGGCGTAAAAATCAATCCACTTGCTCACTCAGCATTACCAGATGCTGAGGCAAATGTAATACGTAACCTTATGGAAAGAATTGACGAACTAGAAAATCAGATCGCAGCACTACAAAGGTTCTTACAAGAAACTAGCTCTGACAATCTGCCAGAAAAAGTGCTTACTAATAAAGCACAAAGTCTTAAAGACAGAGAAATTATTGAATTTCTCGGAGAATAAGTAAATCAATCAAAAATCATGCCGTTGTAGATTCCTGGTGCGGTGCAGGTTGGAACATAAACATCGAATAAATTACATTCCTCCGCATGTTCATCATCATCTCTAAGAACATATCATATCCCTCATTCTTGTACTCAATTAAAGGATCTTTTTGCCCGTATCCTCTTAGCCCAACTGACTCTCTTAAAGCATCCATAGCTTGCAAATGTTCACGCCATAAAGTATCAATTTGTTGAAGGATAAAAAATCTTTCAGCTTCCCTCATAAAGCCAGGTCTTTCCTGCTCTATTTGAGATTCCTTGATATCATATGCATTACGTAATTGTTCTCGTAAAAATAGCTTGAGTTCCTCCACCCCTAAACCGCGTATTTGGTCTGGCGTTAAGTCACTTAACAAATAAACAAACTCTTGCATTTTGGCGACTAATCTTTGAAGGTCCCACTCTTCAGGGGGAAGATCAGGGTTTACGTAAGCTTCGACGATATCATCAACTGTCCTTTCTCCATAACCAATAACCTGGGTTTTTAGTCCGATACCTTCAAGAACTCTTCTCCGCTCAGAGTAAACAGCTCTCCGCTGATTATTCATGACTTCATCATATTCAAAAACTTGTTTTCGGATGTCATAGTAATAGGTCTCTACCTTCTTCTGAGCACCTTCTAATGAACGAGTAAGCATTCCGGACTCAATTGGCATATCTTCTTCAACACGAAAAGCATTCATTAATCCGGCAACTCGATCACCTCCAAAAATTCGCAAAAGATTATCTCCCAGAGATAAAAAGAAGCGTGTACTTCCAGGATCGCCTTGTCTACCAGAACGACCCCTTAGTTGATTATCTACCCTACGAGATTCATGCCTTTCAGTGCCAATGACATGTAAACCCCCTGCTTGTCTAACCGCAGATTCTTCCTGTTGAACAACAACATCGTACTCAGCCTTAACCTTGGCAATTGCACTTCTTAGGTCAGCAATTTTCTGGTCATCAGTAGGAGCCTTTTCAGCAGCCGTCGATATACGATCCTCTAACTCTATCAAGCTCAAAGACCTGTCACCCCAAGTCTTTACTAAGTCACTTGCCAAGTCACCAAGTAACTTGTCAACTTCTTCAGTTAATTGACAGGGATATAAGCTATCTATTGCTTTTGATGTATTTGTAGAAGTCAATTTTGATTCAGTTAAGGGCTTCTCCTTTTCTCCAAAACCCGATACATTTGAACCACGATTTTGCATGGGTACAGGAGGCCTATGGCCATCTTCAGGTTTAACGAGTCTAGGCATTAAAACCTCTCTCAATTTAAGTCTAGCCATATAATCACTATTACCTCCTAAAATAATATCTGTACCTCTTCCAGCCATATTAGTTGCAATAGTAACTGCTCCAGAACGACCTGCTTGAGCAACAATTTCAGCCTCACGCTCAACATTTTCTGGCTTAGCATTAAGTAAGTTATGAGGAATATTTTGCTCAGACAAAAGAGTGCTTAGAAGCTCGCTTTTCTCAACACTTGTTGTTCCAACTAAGACCGGACGTAGCTTTTTATGTATAAGAACAGTTTCCTGAGCCACAGCCCTCCATTTTGCAGCCTCTGTTTTATAAACTTGATCAACCAAATCCTCTCTAGAAGTAGGCCTATTTGTAGGAATAACAGTAGTTTCGAGTTTGTAGGTCTTCTCAAATTCTACTTCCTCAGTCTTTGCTGTACCCGTCATCCCAGCCAATCGTGGATATAGCAAAAAGAAATTCTGGTAAGTTATTGAGGCAAGAGTCTGTGTTTCAGGTTGAACCGGTAAATTCTCTTTAGCCTCAATAGCCTGATGCTGGCCATCACTCCAACGTCTACCTGGCATAACACGTCCAGTAAATTCATCAACAATTACTGCATCACCATCACGAACAATATAATTAACATCTTTAACAAACAGTTCTTTTGCTTTTAAAGCATTTGTTATGTAATGTGCCCAGGGATCTGCAGGGTCATATAAGTCACCAACATTCAAAAGCTTCTCTGCCTTTGCAAAGCCTTGATCGGTGAGGGTACAACTGCGCTGTTTTTCATCAACTTCATAGTCACCATCTGGGTCGATTCCATCTTTTCCCATTTCAGGAGAACGTTCTAATTGAGAAACTAATTCTGCAGCTTTTTGATATTTTTCTTGTGGCCTCTCAACCTGACCTGAGATAATTAGAGGTGTTCGTGCCTCATCTATCAGAATTGAATCTACTTCATCAATTACACAATAATGAAAATCTCTTTGAACAACCTCTGTACTATCTGTAGCCATATTATCCCGTAGATAATCAAAACCAAGTTCGGAATTAGTTGCATAAGTAATATCACACAAATAATTTTTACGCCTTTCTGAAGGGCTCATATCTTGCTGAATAAGCCCAACAGTTAATCCAAGAAACCTGTGTACTTGACCCATCCACTCCGCATCGCGGCGGGCTAAATAATCATTCACCGTAACTACATGCACACCCCTACCTGTTAAAGCATTTAAATAACAGGGAAGTGTCGCAACAAGCGTTTTCCCCTCACCAGTCTTCATCTCTCCAATCTGACCTTCATGAAGAACCATTCCACCAATTAACTGCACGTCAAAATGACGCATGCCTAAAACACGTTTACTTGCTTCCCTGACAACTGCAAAAGCATCAGGCAAAAGCTCATCCAGTCGAGCACGCTGCACTTGAAGATTGTCTACCGCCTCTAACCTCTTTCGAAAATCAGCGGTTTTTGCACATAAATCTTGATCTGATAACGAGGAAATTTCCTCTTCTAAAAGGTTGATATCAGTGACAATGGGCTGATAACGCCGCAACTTGCGGTTATTGGGATCACCAAGAAGATGCTTGAGCATATTGTTATAGCTGCTAAAGCTTTTAGCGCAGCCTACTTAGACGAGGTCAACAGCAAAAGAGCTCTTTTTAGCAGTGACGGAATAAACAACTGTAAAAAGAGCAAATCCATCTCCTGAAACACTAACAAATATCAGTGTTTTGGAGACTGGACCAATCTCTAATTCACAATATTAAGCCTATTGCTTTATCAACAAAAGCTCATCTGTTCTGTAAGAACCTTTAGAAAAAAAAGCCCAATAACCATTGAACAAACCAAAAATCATTTAGAAGACGTCAAACAAACACCCAAATAAGTGGCCGGCCATCGAGGAATGTCCCTGCCATAAATGGGTATTTTTTATTAATGATGAAGGCGAGCCAGACACTAAACAACCTGGTGCGTCTAATGAAGGCACTACCGGCTAAGCGTAAGCGTGCTCTCGTAGGCTTGATCCCAGTAGCCTTTATCGCAGGCCTTGCAGACGTACTTGTTATAGCAGCCGTTTCTAGACTATTTACCGTAGTTGTCGGGTCTCCAAATCGTCCATCTTTACCATTTACAGACCTTATTCCAGCAGACCCACGCATCAAAGCCTTAGGACTTGTCATTGCATTCATAGGATTGAGTTGGTTCTCTTCATTCACAAAGCTTTTACTAAGATCTTGGCAATTTCGTTTGAAATCAGGTATTTGGCGAGACCTCTCAGAAATGGCCCAAAGGAAAATACTAGGTCAGAGGTATGAATATTTTCTAGGAAAAGATAATAGCGAGTTGTCGGCAACTATATTAGTAAATATAGAACGAGTATCGGAAAGGTTAATACTACCCCTATTGCAATTAATAAGCGGTTTATTTCTAATAAGTTTTCTTTTTACAGCAATAATATTTGTCGAGAAACTCGTAGCCTTTGTGTTAATAGGATGTCTAATCCTCAGCTATGTGGCTATAACTCTAAGTATTACTCCTTTTATACGTTTTTCATCGAGACAACGCGTAACTCTTCTCAAGCAGACAAATAACGTATTGAATGATTCTCTAAGAACCATTCTTGATGTGCAATTAACAGGTTCAGAAGAATTCTTTCAAAAAAGATATGCATCTGCTTGGCGTTCTAGTATTCCTTTTATTTGGAAAGGTGAAGCATTACCAGAAATGCCAAGAGCTCTCTTAGAGCCTCTTGGCATAACCCTAATCTTTAGCATTGGAATGCTCCCAATATTGAGCAATTCTGATCCATCTAACTTATTAAGGATAATACCTTTTCTAGCTACTATTGCCGTTTCCTCTTTAAAACTGACACCTCCGCTTCAGGATTGTTTTCGAGCTTTCACATCGATTCGATCAGCAATGGCCGACCTTGAAGAGACGCTTAAACTGATTGAATTAAAAACCAACAGGCTTACTTTAGGATCAATAGGTGTACCTTCTCCAAGAGGAATAGCACCTAAATACAATATAAAGTTAAACCATATTGATTATAAGTACCCATCCAGAGATCAACTAGTTCTCAAAGACATAAATATAACAATTCCTGTTGGAGGAAGAGTAGCCTTTGTTGGTGCAACCGGTAGCGGCAAAACTACTGCTGCCAATCAACTTCTTTGCTTACTTCGACCAACCAAAGGTTCATTACAACTAGATGGGATTGATGTTTCTGAAGCAGATATACCTGCTTGGCAGGCAAATTGTGCTTATGTTCCTCAATCTATAACCCTACTAAATAGCAATGTTCTAGAGAATATTGCCTATGGAAAAGACCCAAGCAAGGTGGACAAAGATCAAATCTGGGATGCTTTGCAAGCTGCTCAATTAGCAGATTTAGTCTCCGAACTACCATTAGGTCTATTTACGCATATAGGTGAAAATGGTATTCGGCTATCAGGGGGACAAAGACAAAGACTTGCATTAGCAAGAGCCTTTTATCGCAAATCAAAATTATTAGTCTTGGATGAAGCAACAAGTGCATTAGATAATAAAACTGAGGCTGAAGTAATGGATGCCATAGAAGTTATTGGACGCAGATGTACTTTAGTCATTATTGCTCATCGCCTTTCTACTGTTATTAGATCTGACTTTATATATGAATTCGAGGAAGGAAGAATAAAGGATTCCGGTCGATTTGAAGAACTACGCAAAACCTCAACAAGCTTCAAAGATCTCACATACTTAGAGCAAACAGAATCTAAATCATGAATTAGTTCTAATGATTCTGGCATAAAGTTTACAACCCATAAGGGTTGCTTTTCTATCAGCTAATTTATATGTCCCATTCGTTGGCCATCATAACCAGACTTATTAACCACATCATTACACCAACTAAGATTATTACAATACCACTCTACTGTATTTTTGAGTCCTTCTTCTAAGCTATGCCTTGGTCTCCAATCTAATTCTTCCTGTATTTTTTTTGAATCAATTGAATATCGAAAATCATGGCCTGGTCTATCTTGAACAAAGCTAATCAAACTACTATGAGGAGCAGAATTAGGTATTTTTGCATCGAGGAGTGAACAAATTGAATAAACGATTTGCTTATTTGTACATTCACCATTGCCCCCCACACAATAACTTTTACCTATCTCACCTTTGATTGCTGATAACAATAGCGCGTCGACGTGATCCTCAACATAAAGCCAATCTCTGGTATTCATACCATCTCCATAAAGGGGAATTTGTTTTCCCTGTAAAGCCTTAAGTATGACCAATGGGATTAGCTTCTCTGGGAATTGCCAAGGGCCATAATTATTTGAGCAATTTGTTACAACCACGGGTAAGCCATAAGTAAGATTCCAAGCTCTAACGAGGTGATCGCTAGCCGCCTTAGTAGCTGCATAAGGAGAGCTGGGGTTATATGGTGTATCTTCAGAAAAATATCCTGCATTACCTAAAGATCCAAAAACCTCATCCGTACTTATGTGAATAAGCCGAAAAGAGCCCTTTCTCTTAGGAGGTAAAGACTCCCAAAATTTACGAATAGCTTGTAAAAGATTAAAGGTGCCTATTACATTGCTATCTAGAAAGGTTTTTGGTCCATCAATTGATCGATCAACATGACTCTCAGCTGCAAGATGAAAAACTATATCTGGATTAGCATAAATAATCGCTTCATCAATCAAGCCTGCATCAGATAAATCTACATTGATCAATTCATGACGTTGTGATGATTCACCAACCTGCTGAATACTTTTCAAATTACTGGCATAACCACACTTATCTAAATTAAACACTTTTACATTGCTTCCTGTTAATAACCGCCTAATCAAGCAACCTCCTATAAAGCCAGCTCCACCCGTTACAAGAATTCGCTGCCTATCAGCAAGAAGCGAATTGATTTGAAATATTTCTGGAGAATAAATAGTCATAGATAGCGATTAACGGACTAAAATAAAACACATGAATCAAAAGTTAATCATCGAGGATTACTAACTAATTTTATAAGGCCTCAAAAAAAAATTAACAGAACCTTTCATAGCAGCAATGGATTATGACATTGCAATATTTGGCTGTGGTTTTTGAAGAAGATCAAGCAAGTAATCCCCATAACCACTCTTGCGCAAAGGATGTGCCAATTCAGCTAAATCCTCAGCTGTAATCCATCCTAATCGCCACGCCACTTCTTCTGGACAACCAACTTTTAAAGCCTGTCTGTGTTCCAAAGTGCGTATATAAGCTGCTGCCTCCTGCAAAGAATCGCAAGTGCCAGTATCAAGCCAGGCCATGCCGCGACCCATTAATTCAACATGCAACAAACCATCTTGTAAATACTGAAGATTCAAATCGGTTATTTCTAATTCTCCTCTAGAAGAAGGTTGAACAGATTTGGCGCGTTCAACAACAGTATGATCGTAAAAGTATAATCCTGTAACTGCATAAGTACTTTTAGGATTTTTTGGTTTCTCCTCAATATTTAAGACTTGACCATCTTGAGAAAACTCAACAACACCATATCTTTCTGGGTCACTCACTGGATAGGCAAATAATGTCGCACCTACGTCTTTAGAACGACTGGCAATCAACTGAGGGACTAAATCATTACCATGAAAGATATTATCGCCGAGTATTAATGTGACTGGAGAATTATTGAGAAATTTCTCACCAATCAAAAATGCTTGTGCCAAACCATCTGGACTCATTTGCAGCTGATAATTAATCTCCATACCCAAGTCACTGCCATCACCTAGCAAATTTTGAAAACTCGCTAGATCCTGAGGAGTTGTAATGACAAGAACTTCTCGAATACCTGAAAGCATTAAGGTTGTTAATGGATAAAACACCATAGGCTTGTCATAGACAGGTAACAGCTGCTTACAAACTGCCTTGGTAATCGGATATAGCCTGGTGCCATAACCGCCAGCAAGAATGATCCCCTTACGCTTCATGTACAGCTGTTACTGCCTTCATGCTGACATAGAGACCATTCACAATGCCTTCTATAAAACTGATTAAACATGGAAGAGGAGCTATAGGCCTCCGATGGTTAGGCCTAGGACCAGGCTTGAAACCTATAAGAGGGTTAAAAAAATTAAAAATTCTTTTTGATGACCATGCTTTTTGGGCTGAGAATCGTGACTTAATCAGCATCAAAAGACTACTTGCAGGTAGCCAAGTAGTAATAAGTGTGTGGGAGAAAAATAGAATTGTTGGCTTTGGCCGCGCTACAAGTGATAGCGTCTACCGAGCTGTGCTGTGGGACGTCATAGTTCCGCAGGACCTCCAAGGCAAAGGATTAGGTAAAAAAATAGTAGATGCGCTTTTGAGGTCCGATTCACTTAAAAACGTTGAAAGGATATATCTAATGACAAGTAATTGTTCTGAATTTTACAACCAATTTGGTTTCGAAAAAGTTAATCAACAAAGTCTACTTTTAAAAAAGAGAGCTAAACAAAGAACTCTATGAGAACAAAGTAGATATCTATTTATAAAACATTATCCTTAGGGAAGGTGCTATTGATTTATAATATCTCTGTATTAAAACCTAATCACTTAGCCTTTAATAAGCTAAAGTATGAATCGCCCACAATCAAACTATAGAAAATCGCTGAGTTATTAGCCCTCAGGCATAATTGCTTGCCTAATTAATTACAAATGATTTCTCAATTACATGAACAATCAAAACATTTCAGTTAGCGTAACAGTACCACTTTATAAAAATGATAAAAGAACACTTCTCTGCATAGCTAGTGCCATAACTCAGGGATCTATTGTCTCTGAAATAATTCTTTCAGATGATGGCTCTAATCAAGAGTTAGGAGAACTTGCTCAAAAATTAGACCCTAGAGTTCGTTATTTTCAGAACAAACCTTCTTTAGGAATGTATAAAAACTATGTTAATCTTTATAAGCTGGTTAATAATCGATATTTTCTTTGGCTGGGAGATGATGATTATATCTCTCCAGCTCTTAATAAATCTGTATTAAATTCAATAGATAACCACCCAGATTGTGTTGCATGGCATGGTATACCTAATTATCATTCAACTAATGTAGGCACTTTACTATCTGGTAAAATTCTGACACAAAATATAACTAAAGATCCATACAAACGAGTTCTTGATATTTTTGCTCAGGGTAAATATGGAGTGTCTTTTTATGCTGTAACCGATAAGAAACAAGTCAGCATAAAGCCTCTTGAAAAGTTACTTGATTGGCCATATGAGCAATATAGTTTTGATTATGTTTGGATGGTTCATCTAGCTATCCAAGGGCCTTTATACCAATCTCCAGAACTTCTATATTTCTACGATCAATCACATTGGGGGGGAGGAGGCAAAGAAATCGAGAGCAAAACGATGGATGAAAAGATGAGGAAATTTTATCGCAACATCAATACAACAATGAATCCATTAAATGTGCCACTTATATATTTTTGTGGTGTATTGATATCAATGTATTGTTATCTAGAGAAAAATAAAAATAATTTTGCAAATAAAAAGGACTTAGCAAAATCATGGCGGAAAATATTTACAATGCTATTTACAAAATATCTATATGCAAGACTTTCTAAAAGTCATGCTTCTATCATTTTATCAATGACATTATATGAATCATTAATTTTCTGCTCTAAAACATTAGATGCTAACTATAATAGCTCCAACAAAGCCTATTCCTTTGTTAAAAATACACTAGATGAAGCATCAAAATATGAAATAGTTGAAGAACTTTTACACAAAAAAAGTCTCTCATACTTATCTATAAACTGGAGATATTTCCCAGATGGACCTTTGAAATTTCGTTCTATTAAAAACTTAATCAAAACAACCCTCACAGGAAAATCAAATTTCGCAATCTGGTCTAAATAATAATAATTTAGGGCATCATTAGTGTTCTTAACTTACTAAACTTATTCAAAAGGCTTCTTCATTTAACAAATGGGTGGCCTTAGAAATTATTCCTAAACTCTCAGACGAGAAAAAATTATGGTTTCAGTCCCTCTAAAGTTATTGTCTCAAATTCAAGAAATCCAGGAGGCATTCTTGCTTCATTCTCCAGAAGGCTTAAATTAACATCCGAGCTTTCAGCAATAGATAATGTCTTTTTGGGAATATCAACAAAGCCAGCTATCGATAAATTTAATTCAAGTGTTTCTATGTCATATATAAATTTATGTCCCCAGTCACGAACATAATTGTTAACTACAAAAGCAGGGCTAAAAACTTTTGGGTATTTATCACAACACCAATTCTCAATCGACCATTCAATATAACTTTTATGAGTTTCAGTTTTTGGATTGAATAAGGTGATTATTTTTCTAATATCAGGGGTTGAGATTCTAATTTTACCGCCTGGTTTAAGTACTCTAAAGCACTCTTTCAACATCTTAGTTGCATCATTATAGGATATATGTTCTATCATGTGCTCACTAAATATATAATCAAACTCATTATCTTTAAAAGGGAATTTCTTGGTTGCGTCTAATCTCATAATATCTTTACCGCCATAATAGTCAGTATTTAGCCAACCTTTAATTAGGCTTCTACCACATCCAATATGTAACTTACGAATTTTATTGTTTTTGATATACTCATTATATATCGATTTATCTCTGATAAAGTTTTTGGAGCGAGCATAATTAAACAGCCTAGTTGCGATATTTGTAAGTTTGTTAAACAAGTTTGAAAGCCCTTTATCGTTTACCTCATCGATTGTATGGCCAAAATCTAACAACATCAATTACTTAAATTTATGTTTCCAAACCAGTGAGATGGAGTGATTTCTTCAGGAGCAGTGCAAATTGAATTGATGGAGCTGCTAGTGGAGAAATCCAACCACATAAAACTTTTGGTATGGATTTTGATCAAATAGACTACCCATAACAGAGCCTTTAATTGGAAAAGTACCAAACCTCTAGGAAAACTTCCAAACTTTTCTAGTGGCATCTCAAGTGCCACCTGGCATTTCTGAAAATTTAAAAATCCCTGTTTAAACAGGGATTCAATCTAAGCGGATGAAGAGATTCGAACTCTCGACCCTCTCCTTGGCAAGGAGATGCTCTACCACTGAGCTACATCCGCACTCGAACTAGGAATTTACATTCTTAATCTAATCAAGCATGCACCACTAATGGGTAACTGGTCAATTAAAACAATCATCTTGCAAGCTTGGACGATTCTATTTCCCCCATCAGCGAACCCATTTCGAGAGCCTGCAGCGCAAAATTCCACCCGCAATTATTCTTAATGCCAGCTCTCTCAAGAGCTTGTTGCATATTGTCTGTTGTGAGTACACCAAAAATAATTGGTATTCCTGTCTCTCTTGAAACAGAAGCAATCCCCTTGCTTGACTCAGCTACTACAACATCAAAATGAGGCGTATCACCTCTAATTACAGCCCCAAGAGTAATGATTACCTGATAACTAGCTTTTCGTGCCAACTGTTGAGCCACAAGTGGTAATTCAAAGGAACCTGGGACCCAAGCAATATCAAGCTGAGAACTATGTTCTGAAGTATCAATACCATGCCTTTCTAAACAGTCCAAACAACCAGTAAGAAGCTTGCTAGTGACTAAGTCATTAAATCGAGCAACTACTACGGCTATGCGTAAAGTTGAGATTTCAGTAAAACGTCCTTCAATTGTAGCCATTTTAAAGAGCAGCAACTGCCATAATTATCTAACTACACTAGAAGATAGGGGATTGAACCCAACCCCCAGAAAATACAAAACAACTAGTATTGTCAAAAACTTTCAATCGCTCATCATAGAAAGAGCCTAAAAAGAAACCCCAACCAACTGATGTGCGACATACTCAGAAATCAAACCATTGACGAGCAAAATATGGAACCAAATTCCACAACCATTCTCGATCAATCGAATATTCCTGGATCGACTGCCATAACTTTCTGTATCTGAGGCAAACAGCAGTGGTACTGCCACGACAAGAATCAGAGACGCAAATAAAAGCGCGTTTGCAGCGATAAAACTAATAGTGTTCATTGGAGATGAAGCAGCTGAGCCAATGCTCTAACCAAGATATTCTCCCATGGTGGATAAGAATCCAGGAAAAACGTAGCAATGATGTCGCGAGGCTTCACATCCAAAGGAACGAATCTCCCTTACGATGCCCATCTTTAACGGGGTAGGGATAGATGGCTGGCGATGATAAAGCCCTGCAAGGCAGCCTATTTGGGGATTCTCCTGAAGAATCATTCGTTACGGAAAACCTCCAAAAACCCAATTTGAACGATATTTCTGATCTTGCAGAAAAAGATCTTGTTTTAGATGCTGAACAAAGACCAAGGACAAGGAAGGACCCAATCTCAACAGACAAAAAAACCCTTTTTAAAAACCCTATCCAAGACAATCTCGAGCCTTCATGGTCTCACCACACATTGGTTGAAGTCGAGCTCTTAACACCGGTCCTTAAGCATTACGTAGAGCTGAAAAAAGCTAATCCAGAAAGAATATTGCTCTATAGATTAGGAGACTTCTTTGAATGCTTTTTCGAAGATGCAATCCTTCTTTCACAACTGCTTGAACTAACTCTCACAGGAAAAGACGGAGGCAAATCTATTGGAAGAGTTCCCATGGCAGGCATTCCTCACCATGCCGCTGAAAGATATTGCTCTGAATTGATACGAAAAGGTAAAAGTATTGCTCTCTGCGACCAGTTAGAAAGGACACCTTCTAAAGGAAATTTATTAAAAAGAGGCATTACAAGAGTTCTAACACCAGGTACCATTCTGGAAGAAGAGCTATTAACTGCAAGTCGCAACAATTGGTTGGCAGCAGTGATAGTTGAAGAAAAGCCACAAACTAAATCATTTGTATGGGGATTCGCCTGTGCTGACGTCAGCACAGGCGAGTTCTTAGTAACTCAACAAGAATCAGAATCAGAACTTTTTCAATCTTTAGCACAAATAGAAGCTGCTGAAATTCTCGTATCAGAACACACAAAAGGAGCGAATCCTTCCTGGTGTCCGCGGGATATACATGTCACAAAAATTGGAAATACTCCTTTTACTTACCCTGAAGCAGAAAAAAGAATAAAAGAGACATATAAGCTTTCGAATCTAGATTTTCTTGGTCTACAAGAGGTTCCTCTTGCATTTAGAGCCGCGGGAGGATTACTAAGTTACCTAAATACAACTAAGCCTATTAATGGTGAATTAAAAGTAAGCAAAGAGTCCGTACCAAATCTTGATCTGCCAAAGATAACCTTCAAAAATGAGTCATTAAAGTTAGATGCCCAAACCAGACGAAATCTTGAAATAACATCAACACAAAGGAAGGGCCAATTTTTTGGTTCTTTACTTTGGGCTATTGATCAAACACTCACAGCAATGGGAGCAAGATGTCTCCGACGATGGTTGGAAAATCCACTGATTCATATCGAGAAAATTAAAGCGAGACAGGCAATTATTAGTTGGTTAGTCAAACAAAAACATGCTCGCAAATCGCTTCGTAAAATTCTTAAGCCTATGGGTGATCTTGAACGATTAGCAGGTCGCTCTAGTGCAGGTCAAAGTAGTCCTAGAGACCTAATTGCTATTGCTGATGGCATTGAAAGATTGCCATATCTTTCAAGAGAATTGCCATCGAAAGATGCAATTGGGCCTAATTTCATCAAAGACTTAGCAAAAGTTAATCCTAAATTAATACAAGTTGCATCTATAATTCGAGAAAGTATTATCGAAAATCCACCATTAAGCCTAAGCGATGGAGGTATTATTTATGATGGCGTAGATAAAATTTTAGATGGATTAAGAAACCAAATCGATGACCAGGAGAAATGGTTAAATAGTCAAGAAAATATAGAAAGAAAGAATAGCAATATACCGAACCTTAGGCTTCAATATCACAGGACATTTGGTTATTTTTTAGCCGTAAGTAAAGCTAAAGCTAAAGCAGTTCCTGAACATTGGATTAGAAGGCAAACACTTGCCAATGAGGAACGCTTTGTAACACCAGTATTAAAGTCGAGAGAAGAAAAGATTTTTCAACTTAAAGCACGTTGCACACAACGTGAGTATGACGTCTTTTGTCAGGTAAGAGAAAAAGTCAGCAAATATACAAGCGAAATTCGCAATGCAGCTAGAGCTGTCGCTGGATTAGATGCAATTGTTAGTTTGGCAGAAGTGGCAGCTACGAATGGATACTGCCAGCCAGAAATTTTAGAGCCTTTAAAAACAGACAACAAACGCCTCTTGCATCTTGAAGATTCTAGACATCCAGTTGTAGAGCAATTATTAGTAAATGAATCTTTTATTCCAAATGATCTACGGCTTGGTGAAGGAACAGAACTAATAATACTTACAGGCCCAAATGCGAGTGGGAAAAGCTGTTATCTTAGACAAATAGGGTTAATACAATTGTTGGCACAAATAGGAAGTTGGATACCTGCAAAGAAAGCATGCATTAGCATTGCTGACCAAATATTTACTAGGGTAGGAGCTGTTGATGATCTTGCTGCAGGGCAATCAACTTTCATTGTTGAAATGGCTGAAACAGCCTATATCCTTCATCACGCAACTGATAGATCACTAGTTTTGCTAGACGAAATAGGAAGAGGAACTGCTACTTATGATGGTTTATCAATAGCTTGGGCTGTAAGTCAATTCCTAGCGGAAATTCTTTGTTCTAAAACAATTTTTGCTACCCACTATCACGAGCTAAATCATTTAGCAAAGCAAATCAAAAATGTAGAGAACTTCCAAGTTCTTGTTGAAGAAACTGGTAACGATCTTCTATTCCTTCATCGTGTTGTTCCTGGAGGAGCCAATAAAAGCTATGGCATTGAAGCAGCACGCTTAGCAGGGGTACCCAAAAAAGTTTTAAATCATGCAAAAAAAATCTTACATCAACTCGAAAATGGTGAAGGAGTGAAGACAATTACAGAAAAACAAATCTCCATTAAAAATTCACTTACTAGTGCAGCATAAATTAATTCATCTTTAAATATGCTGCTCTAAGCAAAGCATTTAGTGTTGCTGCAGCTAACCCTGCACCCCCCCGGCTCCCCGTCAGTCGAATATTCGCCAAGTCAGTAGAAGCCAATCTTGTTTTGCTCTGTGAAACCCCTATAAATCCAACAGGCATTCCTATTACTAAACTTGGTTTTGCAAAGCCTTCTTCAACTAAATCAAGTAATGCATTTAATGCAGTAGGTGCACTTCCTATTAAAACAATAGGAGCAGGCCCAAAGTCCGACTTCTTTGTAAGTTCTTGCCAGGCTATTGTCATACCTCTAGCAGATCTTGTGACGGCTTCGTTATCTAAATCAGTTGCCCAGTTGAGAGAACAATAAACTGAAGTATCTAAAGTACGTCTCGACATAGCCTCTACGCCTGCATGAGCCATTCCCGTGTCCACAAGAATCGATGCCCCTGCTAACAAAGCATTTACACCAATCTCACATGAAGACGCACTAAAGCGAAGCGAATCCATAAGAGAAAAGTCACCACTGCTATGGATTAACCGCTCAAGTACTTCTTGTTGCAAGGGATCCAAACCTCTTGAGTCCAGCCTCTCTCGAATGAACTGAACACTCTTTATAAAAATTGGATGATCTGGACTCTTCACTGAAATCAGGTTTTACAGTTATGAGCTTAAGCAAGTTGAAATCACTACGTCCAATCCACTGATTTAATGCCTATTCACCTCATCTGGGGAGACGACTCCGCAGGGAAAGAAAACTACATAAACACACTAATCAAAACAACTGTTGACCCCTCCTGGATCAGCATCAACTTAAGTCGATTAGAAGGTACAAATCCTGAACAAGCCATCCAAGCGCTGGAAGAAGCTCGAACTCCACCTTTAGGTAGTGGTTGCAAAATTATTTGGCTCAACAACAGTCCTTTTTGCAATGGCTGCACCAATGAACTTGCGATCCTTTTTGAAGAAACATTGAAACTGATCTCAGTTCAAAATCATTTACTTCTTAGTAATCACAAAAAACCTGATGGAAGGCTAAAACCGACTAAAGCACTACAAAAATTGATCAAGTCAAAATGTTGTATCGAAAAGAGTTTTGTCCTTCCTGCTGCATGGGATAAGCAAGGGCAACAAGAACTCATCAAACGGATTGCGAAAGAGATTGGCCTTCAAATGGAATCTGATGTGATAGAAGAACTCATTGATGCAATAGGCAATGACAGTGTTCGCATCTACTCTGAGCTCCAAAAGCTTTCTCTGAATGCGGAAACAACAAGGAACTCAGCAATAACAACAAAAATGGTTCGGTCTCTGATTGAAGGTATTTCTACAAATGCAATTGAAATTGCCAATTCATTGCTTATAAACAAACCAATAGAAACTATTGCGCTACTAGATGCATTACTGGAAAAGGGAGAACCACCCTTAAAAATTCTGGCCACACTCATTGGTCAGGTTAGAGGTTGGCTATGGGTCAGCCTTTTAGAAAAAGCAGGAGAAAAGGATGTAGGCTTTATAGCAAAAGCTTCGGGAATTAATAATCCAAAACGTATTTATGTGATTCGAAAACAACTAAATGGCCAACCACCTGAGCTATTTTTAACTTTGCTAAGTCGCTTGCTATCAATTGAAGCTGCTATCAAAATGGGAATTGAGCCTAAAGATGCTTTTAGAGATGGTCTTTTAAGCACAATTTAATTTATCTTCTTTGCAAACTCAAAGAATCAATCCACCTACTCTGACAGCCTAAATGGCATTACTAATTCAAAAATTTGGCGGCACTTCTGTTGGAAACGTAGAACGAATTCAAGCTGTCGCAAAACGAATAGCAACTAGCAAAGAGTATGGCAATGATCTAGTTATCGTTGTTTCAGCCATGGGGGGTACAACTGATGAGCTCACTGAATTAGCAAAAACAATTAGTAAAAATCCGCCCCAAAGAGAAATGGACATGCTCCTCTCCACAGGAGAGCAGGTTTCCATAGCATTACTTTCGATAGCACTACACAAACTGGGTATATCAGCCGTTTCAATGACAGGAGCCCAAGTTGGCATTGTGACTGAATCCGCGCATGGAAGAGCCAGAATTTTAGAAGTTAAAACTGAAAGACTACAAAACCTTTTAGAAGATGGGAAAGTTGTTGTCGTGGCAGGCTTTCAAGGAACAACATTAAGTAGTAGAGGAACTGCTGAAATTACCACCCTTGGTAGAGGAGGGTCAGATACGACTGCAGTTGCACTAGCGGCAGCCTTGAAAGCAGACGCATGTGAAATCTACACAGATGTTCCTGGAGTCCTGACCACTGATCCCCGTCTAGTTCCAGAGGCACGACTAATGACAGAAGTGAGTTGTGATGAAATGCTTGAACTTGCAAGTCTTGGAGCTGCAGTTCTGCACCCTCGAGCTGTTGAAATTGCAAGAAACTATGGAGTCACATTATTTGTGCGTTCAAGCTGGAGCGAAAACCCTGGAACCAAACTCACGAGCAAATCCAATCGAGAAATTGGTCTAGCGGGACTGGAATTAGGGCGCCCGGTTGATGGAGTAGAACTTCTAGAAAATCAAGCCGTAATAGCACTTTCGGACCTCCCAGACAAACCAGGAATTGCAGCCAAGCTTTTTGAAGAACTGTCGACTGGTGGAGTGAATGTAGATCTCATAATTCAATCCACACATGCTGGCAATAGCAATGACATAACATTCACAGTTGCTGAAGAGAACCTCGAAAAAACAAAAATTCTTTGCACAAAAATACTTGCGAGCATTGGAGGAAATCTTTGTACCGAAAAGGGAATGTCAAAACTCAGTATTAATGGCGCAGGAATTATGGGCAGACCTGGTATTGCAGCAAGTTTCTTCGATAAAATCTCTCGAGAGGGTATCAATCTGCGGCTAATTGCTACAAGTGAAGTCAAAGTTAGCTGTGTTATCGATAAGAAGTTAGGAAATAAAGCTATCCGTGCAGTTGCATCAACGTTTGATCTATCAGAAAATCAAATCCAATTAAACCCAATAAATATACCTATGAACTCCCCAGAGGTCCGAGGAGTTGCGTTAGATACAAACCAATCTCAATTAAGTGTGCTTCATGTGCCAGACAAACCTGGTACAGCAGCGGCACTTTGTGCGGCAATGGCCGAATCTGGTATCAGTCTAGATGCAATCGTTCAATCAGAAAGACAACATAAAGATGGCAGTAGAGATATTAGCTTCATCCTAAAAACGGAAAATAGACAACATGCAGATCAAGCCCTTGTGCCTCTTCTTGCCCAATGGCCTGGCTCACATCTGGAAGAAGGCCCTGGGATTGCACGTGTCAGTGCAGTTGGAGCGGGAATGCCAACAATTCCCGGAACTGCAGGTCGCATGTTTCGGGCTCTTGCAAACGCAGAAATCAACATTGCAATGATTGCAACAAGCGAAATCAGAACTAGTTGCGTAGTGTCAGCGGATAATGGAGTAAAAGCCATTAGAGCAATTCATAAAGACTTTAACCTTGGAGAAGAAAATCTCAGTAAATCCTAAAGAATTTTATTTGCGACCTAATTGCCAAACATTTTGAGCCGTAACTTGCGAATTCTGTCACGCAACTTAGCCGCTTCTTCAAAATCTAATTCTTTAGCAGCTAATTTCATTCTTAGCTCTAGCTTATCAATTAAGTCTGGGAGTGTCTCAAGGGCAATTGCAGCATCGTCATGTTCGACTATGACTTGATTTGCAACGTCCACTATTTCTAATAAATCATTACCAGTACAGTCCTTCTGAACTCGTCTTGATAATTCTAAAAAAGACAAAATAGAATTATTGGCTTTCTTCCCAGCAGGTTTAGGAATAATGCTATGTTCTTTATTATAATCTTGTTGAATAGCACGTCTTCGATCAGTCTCAGAAATAGCCTTCACCATAGATTTCGTGAGATTATCTGCATACATAATTGCCATACCGTTAATATGTCTTGCGGCTCTTCCAATTGTCTGAATTAAAGATCTCTGAGCCCTAAGAAAGCCCTCTTTATCTGCATCAAGTATAACAACCAGAGAAACCTCTGGTAAATCCAACCCTTCTCTCAACAAATTTACACCAACAAGAACATCATATTCACCTAAACGCAAATCTTGAATTATCTCTATGCGTTCTATCGAGTGAATTTCAGAATGTAGATATCGAACTCTAACATGATGTTCAGACAGATAATCTGTCAAATCTTCAGCCATTCTTTTAGTTAAAGTAGTTATCAAAACCCTTTCATTTTTTTTAGAGCGTGAATTAATTTCTACTAGAAGATCATCGACCTGACCTTTAGTAGGCCTAACCTCAATTAAAGGGTCAAGAACACCTGTTGGCCTGATAACTTGCTCAATAACTTCAGCATTACTTATGGCAAGTTCCCAATCTCCAGGTGTTGCACTAATAAAAATTGTTTGTCTAGCCTTTTCCCAAAACTCCTCACTCTTTAAAGGCCGATTATCAGCCGCACTGGGTAATCTAAACCCATGTTCTATCAGCACATTTTTCCTTGCTTGGTCCCCATTGTACATTGCTTGTAATTGAGAACATGTTACATGACTTTCATCTACAACTAGCAACCAATCACTAGGGAAATAATCAATTAAACATTCCGGAGGTGATCCTTCAGCTCTTCCAGAGAGATGACGCGCATAATTCTCTACGCCATTACAATATCCAACTTCATTCAACATTTCAAGATCATATTTAGTTCGCTGTTCTAAACGTTGTGCTTCCAGTAATTTTCCTTCAGAATGCAGAAAATCTAACCTCTCATTTAGTTCTTTTCGAATTAATTGGATAGCCTCCTCCAATCGATCTTTAGGAGTAACAAAATGTTTTGCAGGGTAAATACTAATATGATCTAAACTATTAAGGATTTCGCCAGTAGTAGGATCAACATATCTAATTGCCTCTACTTCATCACCAAATAATTCTATCCTAACTAATCTATCTTCATAAGCAGGACCAATTTCTAAAACATCGCCCTTAACTCGAAAACGACCACGAGTAATATCATAATCATTCCGTGTGTATTGGTTTTTTACCAAATCTCGTAAAGACCCTCTAAGGTCAAGTGCTGAACCTACATCAAATTTCACGGCAGCATTCAAATATTCTGCTGGCATACCTAATCCATATATACAACTTATAGATGCAACAACAATTACATCTCGGCGCTCAAATAATGAACGAGTTGCAGAATGCCTTAGCATATCTATCTCTTCATTAACAGAAGCTGTTTTTGCTATATAAGTATCACTAACCGGAACATACGCTTCAGGCTGATAATAATCATAATAAGAAATAAAGTATTCAACTGCATTTTGCGGAAAAAACTCACGCAACTCATTACATAATTGAGCAGCAAGCGTCTTATTATGAGCCAACACAAGTGTTGGGCGTCCTGTTTGCTCAATCACATTCGCTATCGTAAATGTCTTCCCAGTTCCAGTGGCACCTAATAGTGTCTGAAATGGCTTGCCTTTATTTAGACCATCAACAAGACACGTAATCGCTTTAGGTTGATCACCTTTTGGAGTATAGGGAGAATCAAGATGATAATTAGACATATGAATATTTTAATCTATTACAAAAGAAAAAGTAACCCTCATGTTGACTTAGAAATAACTTTTGTTAGCAGGCTGACAATGAAAATTAGAGCAAATTAATGACTACAAAATAAAATATTCAAGAGATTATCTAAATTATGTGCTGATATTTAATCTTGAACTCATACTGTTATTAAGAGACTGATCAATCAAAGCTGTTCTCAGGCTT
This sequence comes from Prochlorococcus sp. AG-363-L02, assembly GCA_003280185.1. The sequence continues at coordinate 24,343 of QCFP01000001.1, read as the reverse complement.
CGAACAGCTGCAACCATAGCCAATTGGTTATCCAATCGATTAATCAATGACCCTACACCCACTCCACTTGCGCCTGATGCAATCGCCATAGGTGCTGTAACTGCAGTGATTCCTGATGCAGTCATGACTGGAATAAAACATTCCTCAGAACGTAAAGCATCAACAATCGCATTCGTGGCCGCCAATGTAGGCACTGCCTTTTCAACGAGTCCTTGCAGGCCTGTGCTAAATGGCCTAGACGAGGTCCCACCTTCAGTTTGAATTAAATCTACTCCTGCAGTAACTAAGTCGAGAGCTAATTGGCCTTGCTGATCTAAAGGTAAAACATGTGGAACAGTCACAGAAAGGAATACCTCTGGCAAAAGTTCTCTTGTTTTAAAAGCCAAAGAAAGCACATCTTTCGCAGTAAAAGTTCGTCCTTCTGGGTAAAAAGTGTCGAAGTTACCAATTTCAACCATTGCTGCACCAGCAGCTACTGCGTTTGGGAAAAGATCTGGCTCTACAGAACTTACGCAAACAGGTAATTTTGAAGTCTTGATTGCAAGCCGAACTAAATCTGGATCACATGCAATATCAACCAAATCAGCACCGCCCTGAGAAGCAGCCCAGGAGATCATTTCAACAGAAGCTGAATTGAAGTTAGTAAGGCCTGAAATCACTTTGAAAAGACTACGCTTCTGAAGACGTGCCCTAAGAGAAACTGGCAAACGATAAAGACGAGACATCAAAAAACCACGGAATACAGAAATTCTGCCACTCAACAAGGCAGATATCTTAAGACTGTCATCAGGTGGGTAAATCTCGAAACCCATGCAGCCATCCTCCACCAATTGCCAATCATGGAGTTCTTTTCATGAGCGGCTTCATCAAAAATTACTAGCCACTCCTGATTTACTACCTAAAGGAGCAACTCTTTTGTTAGCCATCTCTGGCGGACAAGACTCAATGGCAATGCTTGGGCTTTTAAGTGATTTAAGGCGAATACATAATTGGCAATTATTTATATGGCATGGAGATCATGCGTGGCATGATTATTCTACCGAAATTGCAAGTGGATTAGAGAATTGGTGCAAGGAAAAGCACTTTCAATTCTTTTGTGATCGTGACAATTTAAATCAAGCTAAAAATGAATCCTCTGCACGAAATTGGCGTTATCATCAGCTTGCCGCGACCATACAAAAACTCTCCAAAATAAATATAAAATGTTCACATGTAATCACAGCTCATACAGGAAGTGATCAAACAGAAACACTTTTATTAAATTTATCACGAGGAACAGACCTTTCTGGAATGTGCTCATTAAGAGAAACGCGGCCATTAGATGAAAAAATGTATGGAAATGATGTGACTTTAGTAAGACCAATGTTTGAATTTAATCGTCAGGAAACGCAAGAGATTTGCGCCAAATTGAATCTTCCTATTTGGCTAGACCCCTCAAATGAATCTAAAGAATACAAAAGAAACCGAATCCGCCATGAAGTTATTCCTGTCCTTGAAGAAATTTTTCCGGGATGCAGCCTACGTATAGCCTCATTAACTAATCGATTAAAAAACTATAAAGAAGACCAGAATGAATTAACTTTTTTAGCTCTTCAATCAGGACTCAAACCAGAAGGAATAGCTCGGAGCATTTTCTTTGATATTTCAGAAACTTCAAGGGCAAAAATATTATCTTTATGGCTACAAAAAAATAATGTGCCATCTCAAACTTCTAAAAAACTTATGAATCTATCAAGACGCATCGGTGCTCAAAAAGCACCAGGTTCCGTTAACCTAACTAATGGATGGGTAGTCAAATGGAATAAAGAAATAGTTTCACTGATCAGGAACAATCAACAAAGTGCAATGAATTAATTACTAAAAAGATTGTTTCTCGGATCTTATGCCACGGCAGAGCTACGGCGACGTGTTCGACCAGGAGAAACCTCACCGGTCTGATCCTTATTGACCGATTCAGAGTTAGCTACCCCTTTTTCAGAAGGTGCAGAATCTCCAGTAGCCATCTTTACAGGATTTGAAGTCTGACCTGAGCGAGAATTTCGTGAGATCTTGGAAACTGATCTTGGATCTTTTTCTTGATCAAAACGACTCTTATATGCAGCTGTACCTCCTGGTGCTGGCTGTACCAACGTAAGAATCAAAGGTTCGATCTGTAACTCACGTCGAATTCGACGTGCCAACCCAACTTCAACTTCTCTCTGAACCCCCATCCAATCAACTTCTGGGGCCGAAGACCCTCCAGTATGGCGTGCAAGTTGCTTCCAACGATTTTCTAAGACCCAGGCTATTTCCTTTTCAGTCCAAAAAGACATCTTCCTTGCATCAACAGTAGTAACCACACCTCTGAGATTTACCCGGGGTGGCGCAACCATCATCCCATCAGTACTTATTGCAGCAAGTACTGTAATAACACCATCTTCAGCCAATTGTTGTCGTTCTTTTAAAACTCTTGCATCAACAATGCCATTTCTAGAAGCATCTAATAATTCAATTCCTGCCTTCACAGAATCTCCTTTTGCAATAGATTCTGATGTCAATTCAACAACATCTCCATTGTCAAGAATAAGGATATTTTCTGCAGGAACACCCATTGATGTCGCGCTCTTACTATGGCAAACAAGCATCCTATGTTCACCATGCACAGGCACAAAGAATTTAGGTTTTGTTAATGCCAACATCAACTTCTGATCTTCCTGGAAGCCATGCCCAGAAACATGAATTCCCTCACCTTTCCCATATACAACTTTCGCACCCAACATCATTAATCTATCAATTGTATTAACAACAGATATTGTATTGCCAGGAATAGGACTTGCTGAAAAAATAATTGTATCAGTAGTCTTTACTTGAACATGTTGATGATCACCCCTAGATATACGACTAAGAGCTGCTAAAGGTTCCCCCTGACTACCTGTCATAAGTAAGAGTGTTTCTCGATCTGGCAGATCACGAATTTGTTTAATCGGAACAAATAAATCATCAGGTGCACGCATATAACCAAGCTCTCTAGCCTTAGCAATTACATTGATCATTGAACGACCTAATAAGCCAACTTTTCTCCCATTCTTAATTGCTAGCTCTAAAATCATTGAAACTCGATGAATTGAACTAGCGAAAGTAGTTACTATAACCCGACCTTCTGACTCGGATATATGCCTATCTAAAGAAGGAAATACAGACCTCTCTGGAGGGCAAAAACCTGGAACTTCTGCATTAGTTGAATCACTAAATAAACACAAGACTCCCTTGTCACCATAATGTGCGAGGCGTGAAAGATCAAAATGTTCTCCATCAACTGGTGTATGATCAAACTTAAAATCGCCTGTAAATATAATTGTTCCTACGGGCGTAGTAATTGCTAAAGAAAAACTATCAGCCATTGAATGGGTATTTCGTATAAATTCTACTGAAAAACTTTGGCCAACCTTGACTACATCTCTTGGACCTACAGTTTTAATTGTGGAACGATCACTAACACCAGCTTCCTCCATTTTTCCCTGAAGCATAGACATTGCTAGACGAGGTCCATAGATGATCGGAATATTAAAATGTTTTAAGTGATGTGGAATTCCACCGATATGATCTTCATGACCATGTGTAACTATCATCCCACGAATTCGTCTTTGATTTTCACGTAAGTAACTTGTATCTGGCATTACAACATTCACACCATGCATACCATCAGAAGGAAATGCAAGTCCTGCATCTACTAACATCAAATCATCCCCATACTCGAAGACACATGTGTTCTTACCTATTTCATGAAGACCCCCTAAAGGAATGACACGTAAGCAGAGATCTTTTGCCCTAGAGGATGTGTTTATTCGAGAGCTTGTTTGATTGGAAGAACTAGACATTTTGAAATTCGTATAAGGAACTAATGGTTGTTACAAAAATCGCTAAGAGCGAAAATCATCAAATTGATTCGTACCTTCGTCAAGAATGACGAAGCGAAGCAAGGATTTGAGAAAGTGAATTTCTCATTGTTTTATTTAAAGGAATTAAAGGGCTACGGGGTGGACCTACAGGCCAACCATTTAAATCCAATGCGGCTTTGACTGGGATTGGATTAGTTGTTGCAAACAAAGCCTTAAAGAGAGGTTGAAGCTGCTCGTGATAGCCAAGAGCTAAAGCTACTTGACCACTTAAATAAGCATCAATCATCGCCTTCAGACGCCTCCCGACAATATGGCTAGCCACACTGACTACCCCAACAGCACCTACTGAAAGCATTGGCAAAAGCAAAGCATCATCACCGCTATAAACAGCGAGCTTTGAACCACAGTTAGACCTAAGCTGTGTCACCTCGTCTGTCGAACCACTAGCAGCTTTAAAACTGACAACATTTTGACATTCCATCAACTTTGCAACTGTACTTGGTTCAAGGGCACATCCTGTTCTACCTGGAATGTTGTAGAGCATTAAAGGTAAATCCGCAGCAGCCTCTGCAACCTTACGAAAATGATGCTCGAGTCCATCCTGAGGAGGTTTGTTGTAATAAGGAACAACCACCAAGGCGCCATCTGCCCCTGCTGCTGCGGCTGCAGCAGTGGCCTCAACGGCTTCGGCAGTACTATTGCTTCCTGTGCCAGCAAGTACCTTTACACCTGATCCAACTGCTTGCCTGACTGCATCCAATAGCTGATGTTGTTCCTTCCAACTTAGTGTTGGGGATTCTCCTGTAGTGCCACATACCACTATTCCATCAGATCCTTCATCAACTAAATGCCTAGCAAGTCTTCCCGCCAACGCTAAATCAACATTCCCCATCTCATCAAACGGGGTGACCATTGCTGTAAGCAAACGACCAAATGGGGTTGGAGATAGTTCAGCTAAAAAACTCATTCTGACCTCAATAAAAGTTCAGCAATTTGAATTGCATTTAATGCAGCACCTTTACGTATTTGATCTCCACATAACCAGAACTCTAAAGCATTAGCATTAGAAATGTCTTGTCGTATTCGACCCACTGCAACAAGATCTTTTCCTGCGACATCAGATGGCATAGGAAAACGATTCGATTGAATATCTTCAATCAATTTCACCCCCTTAGCGTTTGACAGAATCTTACGAGCCTCAGTAACACAAAATGGCTGTTCAAACTCTACATTTACTGACTCAGAATGGGCTCTTAAAACAGGCACCCGAACACAAGTAGCAGAAAGACCCAGGGAAGGTAAATTCATAATCTTTCTAGTTTCATTCAACATCTTCATTTCCTCCTCACAATAAATATTCTCTTGAAGAGAAGAATTATGCAAAAACAAATTAAAAGCAAGTGAATATGGAAGTACCTCACTTTTAGGATCTCTGCCTTCTAAGACTTCTTTTGTTAGTTCTTTCAACTCTTCCATGGCTCTAGCACCAGCACCACTGGCAGATTGATAAGTAGAAACAATTACTCTGCGAATTTTTCTATGCCTAGCCAATGGGGCTAATGCAAGTGTGAGCAAAATTGTTGTGCAATTTGGATTAGCAATAACCCCCTGATGTGTTTCTACAGAAGCTGGATTAACTTCTGGCACAACTAATGGAACGTCGGAATCGAGTCTAAATGCACTGGAATTATCAATCATTACAGCGCCGGCTAATTTGATGGATTCCTGCCACCTTCTAGAGATAGAACCGCCTGCAGATGCAAACACCAGATCTACCCCTTCAAAAGACGCATCCCCTACCTCTTGAACCGTAAGCCTAGATCCGTTCCAACTCTGAGTATTCCCAGCTGTCCGCGCAGAAGCCAATAAGCGAAGTTCCTTTACAGGGAAAGATCGATCAGCCAAAAGCTGAAGCAACTCTTGGCCAACTGCGCCAGTTGAACCAAGTACTGCAACTGTAAGAGGACGATCAGGGAAAAATGTTGTAGAAGTCAAACTTAAAGCAAAGGTATCGACGTTGAATGGGTTGATCTAATCAATGATCAATCTGTCAAAGGACTACAGCCTTTAAAGCTTGAGCAAGGAGACGTTAAAACCACAATAACTTGGCAGCGAATGCCCCTTGCTTTCTTAAGGTGGTAATTATCTGGTTTAAGTCCAACGATGAGTGCAGTCAAATTGAAGGTAAACACCTCGGAACTTCCCAAAAGCCGACTCGCAATAGAGGTCGAAATTCCTGGGTCGCGAAGCCAGGAAAGCTATGACGAAGCCATCTCAAATTTAAGTCGATCGGTAAAGCTGCCAGGCTTTCGAAAAGGAAAAGTACCAAAAGCTGTTCTTCTTCAACAAATCGGAATAATTCGAATTAAAGCAACTGCTATTGAAAAACTCATAGAAAAAATTTGGAGAGAAACCCTAGAGCAAGAGTCAATTAATGCACTTTGTGAGCCACAAATTAAAGATGGCTTTGAAAGTCTCTTAGAAGACTTCAAGCCTGGAGAAACTCTAAAAGTCACTTTTGAAACTGATATCTCACCTAATCCAAAATTAAAAGCCACCAAAGGTCTTACAGCCGAAGTAGAAACTGTGAACTATGACCCATCAAAAGTCGATGAACTCATAGAACAATCTCGCAAACAACTTGCTACCCTAATACCTGTTGAGAAAAGACCAGCAGAAAAAGGAGATGTAGCCGTTGTTAGTTTCAAAGGAACCTACAAAGATAATGGTAATGAGATAAAAGGTGGCAGCTCAGAATCAATGGATATAGATCTTGAAAAAGGGCAAATGATTCCAGGTTTCATTGAAGGAATTATAGGAATGTCATTAAATGAACAAAAAATGATCGAATGTGATTTTCCTAAAGACTATGTTGAAAAAGATGCACAAGGAAGAAAAGCTATTTTCGATTTAACTTTAAAAGATTTAAAGCAAAGAGAACTTCCTCCCCTAGATGATTCATTTGCCAAACAGGCAAGTGACAAAAAAACATTTGCAGAATTAAAAGATGACCTGGAAGAAAGACTAAAAAAAGATACCGAGCTTAAAAATGAAGGCAATCGTCATGATGCGTTACTAAAAGAACTTGTTAGCCAATTAGAAGTAGACCTTCCTGAAACTCTTATCCAGCAAGAAATTAGGAATTTAATTGAACAAACAGCTAGTAATTTCGCAGAGCAGGGAATGGATGTTAAATCCTTATTTACTGAGAAGCTTGTCAAATCATTAATGGAATCTTCGAGAGGCGAAGCAGAAGAAAACTTACGCAAGAGTCTTGCACTTAAAGCTCTTGCAAAAACAGAAGAAATCACAGTTGAAGATAAAAGTATAGAAGAAAAAATGCAGGAGGTAAAAAAACAATTATCGGATGAGAAGCAAATAAATGATGAAAGACTAAAAGAAGCAATTAGAGAAGATCTTTTACGTGAAAAACTTCTTGGCTGGCTAGAAGAAAATAATACAATCAAAGAAATGAAACCTTCAGATGGTGATCAGAAATTACAGCCTGCTTCTAAAGCAAAGAGTCAAAGCACTGCTGTCAGCAAATCACAAGTCAATAAAACCAAGAACACAAAATCCACCCCTAAAACACCCAAATCATGAGTTATCCAAATAGATTGTTTTGATGATGCAGCATAAATTGCACGTGATAGAAGCCAGCAGTGGCCATCCAATTAAAAATCTCTGGACAGGGAACTACCCCGTCTCTTCTCCAACTGGCATCTTGCCCACGGTTGTAGAGCAATCAGGACGGGGAGAAAGGGCATTCGATATCTACTCGCGATTACTGCGTGAAAGGATCATTTTCCTTGGTACAGAAGTAAATGATCAAATAGCAGATGCATTGGTCGCTCAAATGTTGTTTCTTGAAGCAGAAGATCCAGAGAAAGACATCCAGATTTATATCAATTCTCCTGGCGGATCAGTGACCGCAGGACTGGCTATTTACGACACGATGCAGCAAGTAACACCAGATGTCGTAACCATTTGCTATGGACTTGCTGCAAGCATGGGAGCTTTTCTGTTGTCAGGAGGTTCAAAAGGAAAAAGACTTGCTCTTCCAAATGCACGAATAATGATCCATCAACCGCTTGGTGGAGCACAAGGTCAAGCCGTTGATATTGAGATTCAAGCCAAAGAAATTCTTTTCCTCAAAGACACTCTCAATAGCTTGCTTGCAGAACACACAAGTCAGCCTCTCAACAAAATTGCTGAAGACACAGAGCGTGACCACTTCCTTTCGCCGGAAGAAGCGGTTGAATATGGCCTGATCGACCGAGTAGTCAAACCTTAAAACAACAGCTAAATCATTACGGAAAGCTGACGAATTCCAATTTCCGAACGATCCTGTAATCCAGGTTGGCAATACTTGTGTCAGATCCTGCGACAGTAAACCCCAAGACCCCCACGGCCGATGGCTAAGTTTGACGCCCATCTCAAGTGCTCCTTTTGCGGAAAGTCCCAGGAACAAGTGCGAAAGCTTATTGCCGGCCCTGGTGTCTACATCTGCGATGAATGCATCGATCTCTGCAATGAGATTTTGGATGAAGAGCTCTTAGACACGCAAACCAATCAGAGACAAAATCCTGATCCCAACAAAAGCACCTCTAACCCTGCAAGAAATAGTGGCAAACCGGCCCCAACACTTGCATCAATACCAAAACCACTAGAAATAAAAAAATTCTTAGATCAACAGGTGATGGGACAAGAGGACGCAAAAAAAGTTTTATCTGTTGCTGTTTATAACCACTACAAACGTCTTGCTTGGCAAGGAGATGGCAAAGCAGAGGCAGACCAAACAGCTACCAAATTACATAAGTCAAACATCCTTCTGATTGGTCCGACTGGATGTGGAAAGACTCTTTTAGCTCAAACCCTTGCAGAATTATTAGATGTACCTTTTGCTATAGCCGATGCGACAACACTGACTGAAGCAGGCTATGTAGGGGAAGACGTAGAAAACATTCTGCTGCGGCTTTTACAAAAAGCAGATATGGATGTGGATCAAGCTCAACGAGGAATTATCTATATAGATGAAATTGACAAAATCGCCCGTAAAAGTGAAAACCCTTCCATCACAAGGGATGTCTCGGGAGAAGGAGTTCAACAAGCACTATTAAAAATGCTAGAAGGAACAGTCGCCAATGTTCCTCCACAAGGTGGACGCAAGCATCCCTATCACGATGCTATCCAAATAGATACCAGTCAAATACTTTTTATTTGTGGTGGTGCATTTGTAGGGCTGGAAGACGTTGTTCAACGACGGCTAGGTAAGAATTCAATAGGTTTCATGCCAAGTGAGGGGCGAGGGCGCATAAATCGTGAGCTACAAGCCGCACAAGTACTCCGTGAACTGGAACCAGATGACTTAGTCAAATATGGATTGATCCCAGAGTTCATTGGTCGTATGCCTGTAAGCGCCGTATTAAAGCCTCTTGATGAAGAAGCCCTTAAGTCGATTCTTACTGAACCACGTGATGCACTCGTCAAACAATTCCGAACACTGCTCAGCATGGACAATGTCCAATTGGACTTCGAGCCAAAAGCAGTGACAGCTATCGCCCAGGAAGCTCATCGCCGCAAGACTGGGGCAAGAGCACTTAGAGGAATTGTCGAAGAAATTATGCTTGACCTAATGTATGACTTACCCTCCCAAAAAGAAATAAAAGAATTTGTTGTGACTAAATCTATGGTTGAAGAACATATTGGGGGCAAAATCCTGCCAATGCCTGAGAAGAAAAATAGAAACCAAAAAGAATCTGCCTAACTCCAATGGCAGCTGCGGACCATTTACAGGTACCAAGGCAACATGGCTTATTCCTCCATCACGGGATTGATCTTGGAGATGGCACAGTTGCGCATTACTTAGAAGGAAAAGAAATTCTTAAAAGCCCAATAGAAGACTTTCGTCGTGGAGGATCTATCAAAGTCATAGTTCATGATCACGCATCAACAAAAACAACAACCCTAAAAAGAGCAAAAAGTCGTATTGGGGAACAACGCTATAACCTCCTTTTCAACAACTGCGAACATTTCGCAAACTGGTGCAAAACTGGTAAGCACAGATGCACCCAAATGGAGAACCTATTACAAAGAGGCAACCTAGCCGATATGCCTATCAGCCAGGTTTTACCTGCAGCATTACTAAATTATCTAAGGCTTCTTTTCAAAGAAGGGATTAGCAACGAGAAAACACGAAAGAAAGCTTTAAATTCACTAAAAAACCTTAGACAAATGCGTTTAGAATTATATAAAAAACTTGAATCAACACTTGAAAAAGTTGAAAACTGGATACAAAACAACCCAACAACAATCAGAACAGAAGCGACAAGTAAAGCAACCCATTTTCTTTTACTAAGAGGCCAAAATCTTGAAGACCAAATAACAACTTTAGACGAACTAGAAACGAGGATCTATTGTCTACTAGAAGCACCCAATTATTCAAAATAAAGCCAAAACGACAAAAATGAACGCATGAGCCAGATTTACCAACCTTTACATCACAAATATCGGCCTACAACCTTCGATGCTTTAGTGGGCCAAGAAGCAATTGCTACCACTCTGAAACAAGCTCTCAAAACTGGTCGAATAGCACCAGCATATTTATTTAGTGGACCACGTGGCACTGGAAAAACATCTAGTGCACGAATATTGGCACGATCATTAAATTGTCTAAAAAGCACTGCCCCTACTACCGAGCCTTGTGAAAAATGTGAGGTTTGCAAAAGCATTGCTAATGGAGCTGCACTGGATGTAATCGAAATCGATGCTGCATCAAATACTGGTGTTGAAAATATTCGTGAACTCATTGAAAGATCTAGCTTCGCTCCAATACAAGCAAGATGGAAGGTTTATGTAATCGATGAATGTCACATGCTCTCCACTGCTGCTTTCAATGCATTACTAAAAACACTTGAAGAACCACCTTCGAAAGTCGTTTTTATTCTTGCAACTACAGATCCACAAAGAGTATTGCCAACAATTATAAGTAGATGTCAAAGATTTGATTTTCGTCGCATCCCTTTAGAGGCACTCAAAACTCATCTGAAAATGATTGCTTCAAAAGAATCAATTCCTATTGAAAACGTAGCGCTACATCTAATCGCACAAAAAGCCCAAGGAGGCTTAAGGGATGCTGAAAGCATGCTCGACCAAGTTAGTCTACTTAAAGGCCCTATCAAAAGTGAAACAATCTGGGAATTATTAGGAGGAGTCCCAGAAAATGAACTTCTCAATATGGCAAAAGGACTTGGAGAAAGCAATCCATTATCTATCTTAGAAACAACACGGCAACTACTTGAAAGAGGAAGGGAACCACTCGCGATACTTCAAGGTTTAGTAAGTATCCTAAGGGACCTAGTTCTAATTAAAGTTGCTCCTGAAAGATCAGATCTAACCAATATTTCACCTCCTCTACATAAAGAACTTAAAGATCTAGCACAAACAATTAAAATTGAGATGTTGCTTTCTTGGCAAGCACAATTAAAAGGAACGGAATACCAACTTCGAACTAGTATTCAACCACGATTATGGTTAGAAGTTTTACTGCTCGGCCTGATTTCAGACCAGAAAAGAGAACACTCACAAACCACTTTCGGACCTACCAAACAATCAGATATCAAAAAAGGAGGCTCCCAAAAAGCAATAGAAGGTGTTTCTCAACAACAACAACAACAACAACAACAACAACAACAACCTATTGAGAACAACAATCAATCTTCAAAAGACAGAGAACCCGAATTAGAACTTAAAGAATTATGGCAGCAAATCCTTGGAGCCTTAGAACTACCCTCTACACGCATGCTTCTTTCTCAACAAGCAAAGCTTGTAAAACTTGACTCAGATAGTGCAATAATTCAAGTAGCAGAAAATTGGATCGGAATGGTCCAAAGCCGCACAAGTCTTTTAGAAGCAGCAATTAGCAAAGCAATTGGTAGCCATAGAGATTTAATAATAAAAAATCAAGAGAACACTCCTATAGAAAATACTTCAAAAGTAGTTATCAATAAAGCAAATCTAGAGCAAGATATAGTGAAATCAACTAATGAACTAAATGATAAAAAGATAGCTGATTCTAATCCTCATAATACCAATCTAAACCCAACCAATACTTCAGCAAAAGAAGAAACATTGAAAAAGACAAATAATGAAGATAGTAAGAGCAAAGTAGATCTAAAGGCACAGAAATTAGCAGATTTTTTTAATGGCAAAGTACTCGATGTTGATATCTAGATAAAATCAATAACTACAATGCTTCCACACCTAAATGATTGGTCTTTGCCCAAAATAATCTCTTAGGAAAAATAGCCATACGTATCGTAACCCAAGGGATTACTATGAACCAATGTGCCAAATATAAAATTGCAAATAAAACTGTCAAAGGGGTCGCAACAGGCAATTGAGGTCCCTCACTTACTTTTCTACAACCACGCCAAAATGCAATCCCTGAAACACTTAAAGCCACTATAGATAATGGAAAATATGCAGGTATAGTTCGAGTTGCAATTGCTGTCATCAAATCAAACATCGTCACAACGGGTAGTGCATATTGGAGCAAAAAGAAACAACTAAGGTCATACCTCTGCGCAAGAGTCAATTTATTAGAAATCAAAATTGACCAATAATCAAAAAATCGCTGCAGGCCCCCCTCTGCCCAGCGTTGCCTTTGCCTCCAAAGAGCTGGAAGTGTTTGAACAGCCTCCTCTTTTACTGGTGGATTCCAAAGCATCCCTACTAAAGATCCAGTTACTAAAAACCTAAAACTCAGATCTAAATCATCAGTAACAGTATCTTCATTAAAGCCACCACACTTCTCCAAAGCTTGTCTAAGGAGTAATTGACCATTACCTCGTAATTCAACAACACCGCCACTCGTCAAACGACCTTGTTGAATTACAGCATCCATGGCCATTTCCATAGCCTGCATGCGAGTCAAAGGATTTTTGTCGGAATTAATTACTGCCTTTCTCAATTGAATTGCAGACCAGTTACTTTGCTCCGCAAAAGATACAACACGCTTCAACAAATCATCTTGCAATTGAGCATCAGCATCCAAAATTAATAACCACTTTCCATTAACTTCCCTAAGGGCCTGATTAAGAGCTCCTGATTTTCCACCCCCAGCTCCAAATTTACGATGAATAACATTCATCTTAGGAAATTGATTCACTAACTGATCTAAAAGAACTGGTGTCTTGTCTTTACTTCCATCATCCACAATCCAAATTGATAAATTTTCCTTTGGATAACTAATCAAATTCAAACGTTTCACCAAGCTCTTAATAACGGCTTCTTCGTCTCTTGCGGCTACAACAATATCGACCATAGGCCACTCCTTTGGTTCAGACAATGAAAGATCGATCTTTTCTGGATTTTGCGAGCCTTTCTTTCTCTCCTGCAAGACCGCTCGCAATCCATAACCACCTAAGAACACTGCCAAGGTAATTGCTGGCAACAAACTTCTACCCGTTTCTACCCAATGAGGAGCAGCACCTGCCCATCCACAGGCAATCAAAAAAAGGGCTGTCTTGAATCGTCGATAATCATCAATGACAGCAAACGCAGTCATGAATAATCCAAAATTTGAATAAACTCTAAGGCCGATTGGGGTTTACAGGCAAAAATCCATAAGTTGCTCCTGGATAATAATGTCTAAAAATTTGCTCAGTCGACCAAGCTCTCCGCGCTAAATCCATGGCTCCTGCCTGAGAAAGGCCCACTCCGTGACCAAATCCACCACCAGAAAAACTCCAAACTCCTTTATCAATCTTTTCAATCACAAAGAGAGTACTAGGAAGTTGAGGTAAATAACGTCTTATTTCATCCAGCCTCAAAATCAACGGGTTTCGATTCGACCTGAAAACAAGCTCTAAAGCTAAAACACGTCCGCTCTTACCTCTTTCAAGAACATTAATATCCTGTGGAAAATAAATCCCAGATAAAACCTTAACCAAAGATTTACTTAATTGATTAGTGTTTATTTTCCTTTCCCAGCGGAAACGAGGGTGATCTGCCCCAAAAGAACCCGTTCGAAACTTTAAAAATTTCTTTATAGAACTCTTTTTTTTGAAAGGTAAAGAAAAACTTGTTGACGAAGAGGAAGAACTATCCAATTTAGCTTTCAGATAAGGCAATGGTTTCATTGACCATGCCTCTTCCGCAGAAGCCATAACGCCCCCATTACTTGCATGATAAAAAGCATTAATAGGTTTGCCCTGCCAACTAAGAACCATACCTTTGCTGGCATCAATTGCCTTTCGTACTTGAGTAGTTGCTTTCGCCGAATCCCTATAAACCTGACACTGTGTATTGCTACATAAATGAAATCCATCAATCAAAAAACGATGACTATTAGCCAATGCCCAAGTCCGCGCCAAAACTGCTTGTGCCGTAAGTGCAGCAAAAGGAGCACCTGAACCAATTTCATGCGGTACAACACCTTCTAGATAATTCTGCATAGGCACCTTCTCAATCAATGTCCAACTGCCATAAGCATCTCTTTGAAGGCGAAAAGGTCCTTTATATACAACCCCTTTCCAAAACATTCCTTTGGGGGCATCTATTTCTATAGGTCCTAAAAGAAGCTGCTGCTTATTATTACTAACTAATCTTGGTAAAAGTGCTTTTTCAATTGAACCTTTTTCTGTAATTGCCTTTATTCCTCGAGGGGACTTACCTGAAGCAGAAAACCACACTTGCCAATCTTTTGGTCGAGCAACATCAGCCTTAAGGCCAAATTTTCTAACCAACAAAGCAACACGCTCTGCTGATTCAAAGCTTGCATAAGGTCCTACTACTTGCCTTTGCCATTTAATAGGTTTCGCCAAAGGCACTTTTTCCCAGCGCAGTTGAATTTCCGAAGCTCTATGAACAAATCCATTAGCATCCTTCAGTATTAAAGACTCACCAAACGATTTTAATTGCAGAGAGGAAGTTATATCATTACCAGTTTGTCTAGCACCCAAATAATGCTCCAAAGCAACCCAAAGAGATGAATCAGCATTTTTGGCTAAAGGTGGCGCTGAGACAGCCCAATGAGTAGGCAATTCATCCGGGATATTTGAAGCAAGGTAAAAGTTTTTACAGCCACCAAGAAGTCCAGTAATTAAAAGGAAGAAATACTTAATCTTGACTCTGATCTCAATATTCAAAACAAAACAACCTTTACTAAAGGTTCAGCGAATCAATAAAACAATGATGCGATGATTTGGCTAAGAGCAGGTCGGGGTCGTAGTGTTATGTATTGTGCTTAGTGCGAGACATGCCAAAGCTAAAGACCCGCAAAGCTGCCGCAAAGCGGTTCAAAGCTACTGGTACCGGTAAATTCATGCGCCGTAGAGCATTTAGAAATCATCTACTAGACCACAAAAGCCCAAAGCTAAAACGTCATCTTGCAACAAAAGCAGTGGTAGATGAAAAAGATGCAGACAATGTTAGTTTGATGCTCCCTTACGCCTAACCGAAAACGTCTCGTTTCACTTTGCAACGATCTTTCACTAACTAATTTAAGTCCTATGGCCCGCGTTAAGAGAGGCAATGTTGCCCGTAAGCGCCGTAATAAAATCCTAAGGCTTGCCCGTGGCTTTCGTGGAAGCAACGGAAGGCTGTTCCGGACTGCAAACCAACGGGTCATGAAGGCCCTATGCAATGCCTATAGAGATCGAAGGCGTCGTAAACGTGATTTCAGACGACTATGGATTTCCCGAATTAATGCTGCCGCACGAATAAATGGTGTTAATTACAGCCGTTTAGTTGGCGGGCTCAAAAAAGCTGATATTCGTCTAAACAGAAAAATGCTTGCACAAATTGCACTTGTAGATCCTAATAGCTTTAAAGAAGTAGTTAACTCAATCAAATAATAAATGAAATCTAAGAATTCTTAAAAGTAAATTATAAGGAATAAATATAATGTTTGAATTTCTTATATTTTTGTCTTCGAATGACAAAAAAATTCTCGACAATTTATATCAAGCAGGCTTTTCTATAGAAGAAAACTCAGTACCTTGTCTGCTAGGAGAAAGATATTTTGGTTTTATCAAGAAATCACAAAAAACTATTGTGATCTGCACAAGGAATGCAATGAAAATGGGAGGGCATTCCATCCCAAGATCTAATGATGACTGGGATCCAACTAAAATTTACATCAGAAAAGCGTTAAGGCATGAGGCAACTCATGCAGCCCAAGTCTGCAACAACGGCAAACTTTTAAATATGGTTAAAAAGGAAAGAATGAAACTACATCCTTTCAAAAAGGAAGCTCTTGAAGCTTCAACAAAACTATCTGGAAATAGAGAAGAAGAATATGAAGCCTATTGGATGGAGGATAGACCTAAGATGGTTTTAAAAGCTTTAAAAAAGTATTGCTTATAAAAGATTGTCTTTCTCAAATATAAGTACCTTCACGATTGCTAAAAGATAGCTCTGGAGCAAGGCCTAACCTTAGCAAGCGCAATTCAAGCTCTTGGTCGCTTATCTGTTGGCGTATTCGCTGAACCCTAGGGGTCAGCACTGGATGCAGAGAGGCTTTCAACCGTCTTACAACTTCCGCCATAGAGCTATCAATAGCGTCGTATAGGATAATTGCAATTATAACACACTAAATATGGAGTTAAAGCTTTTCGCTCCAAAATGAAACTTTCGGCTACAAGAGATTAGCTAGAAATAGTGCCATAAAATCAAATCTGATCTAGCAAGATGTGAGGAAAACTTGTAAAACCTGACTCTTTGGATATACCGTTGTGCAACTTTAGATTTGCGAACAATATGCAAATGGGATGCCAACCGTCCGTGCCAACTTAATCAAACAAGAAGCCCCTCACACAACAACAATCGCCAAACCTTGACATGAAAATGCTCGTTCCAGAAACCTACCTAATAGGCCTGATAGGACTACTCCTAGTTATTTCTGTCTTAGTAGGTCGTCAGGTCCTAAAAGTGAGAAATGAAGAGATAAAAATGATTAACCTTGAAAAAGAAGGTGCAGGATCGTCAAAAGAAGCTTCCAAATTATATGAACTTGCTTCAGTTCAGCTCCAAAAACGTTTATACCCACAAGCTGCTTCAACCCTCAGAAAAGCTTTAAAACAACTGTCAAAAGAAGAACCAGCAGAAGCAAAAGCACTAATAGAAAATGCTCTCGGTTTTTCCCTAGCAGCTCAAGACGACTTTTCCACAGCGGTAAAACACTATCGTTCTGCCTTACAATCAAAACCTGATTATCCAGTGGCCTTAAATAATCTTGCCTTTGCCCAAGAACGTCTTAAACAAATATCAGAAGCTAAACAACTCTATCAACAGGTATTAAGAATAGACCCAAAAAATAAAACAGCGATGAAGCAAATGAAACGACTTGAAAAAGCACAGGAAGATAACATATCAAAACCTGTAAATCAACAAGGATTCTAAATTAAATATGCAAACTTATTAGATTATCTACAAATGAAAATGCTTTCTACAAGAACAACTAACCATTTCTCGTCAAGTTTCTTATTCTTATGAATATACAATCATCTGAAAATGATCCCCTTAAGATTGGAAATAAATTATTTAAAAGCAGACTTCTAACTGGAACAGGAAAATATTCAGATATAAAGCTCATGCAGCAATCTCTGATTAGCTCTAATTGCGAAATAGTAACAGTCGCTGTTCGACGTATCAAGAACTTAGAAAAAAATCATGAAGGTTTACTTGAAGCAATAGACTGGTCAACACTATGGATGCTTCCTAATACAGCTGGCTGTCGCACAGCCAATGAAGCAATCCGGATTGCAAGGCTTGGACGAGAACTTGCAAAAGTTGCTGGGCAAGAAAATAATAACTTTGTCAAGTTAGAGGTTATTGACGATTCCAAATACTTACTGCCTGACCCTCTGGGTACACTCCAAGCTGCGGAACAACTAATAAAAGAAAATTTTACGGTTTTACCATACATTAATTCTGATCCAATCCTTGCTAAACGATTAGAAGAATTAGGATGTGCGACAGTAATGCCATTAGGTTCACCGATTGGCTCTGGACAAGGCCTGAAAAACGCTGCCAACATTGCTTTAATTATTGAAAATGCAAAAATACCTGTAATTGTTGATGCCGGGATAGGGGTCCCAAGTGAAGCTGCTCAAGCACTAGAGATGGGTGCTGATGCTGTATTAGTCAATAGCGCCATTGCCCTAGCTAAAAAACCTGTTCTCATGGCTAAAGCAATGGCAGCAGGTGTCCAAGCAGGAAGAGAAGCTTTCCTCTCTGGAAGGTTGCCCCAAAAAGTTCAAGCAATCGCCTCCTCTCCCACACAGGGAATTTCTTTACAGAGTGAATAAGCAAAGCTTTTAATAAAGGAAGATGACGGAAGCGAGAACTTAAGCCTTCCATTCCATATTGTCCGCCAAGCTACACCAAAAAAATGACGGTTATCAAAGAAGAAGGTGGACGTTATAACGCCTTTGCAAAAGAACCAAAAATTGAAGTAGTAAATACAAGCTCTAGTTTAGGCAATGGGTTTAGGCTTATATTTGTAGCTGGCGCGGCTCTCCTAATAGGTTTAATCGCTTACACAGTTAGGATCAGCTGAAAACCTTGGTATTAACTTGCCTGAGGGGAGCTTATTAGTCATTTCTCTAGGAGTTTTGGGTGAAAGTAATTGTTCTTGGTGGTGATGGCTTCTGTGGGTGGCCTTGTTCGGTCAACCTCGCAGATCAAGGTCATGAGGTTTTGATCGTAGATAACCTCAGTAGACGCAAAATTGACATTGACTTGGAGGTTGCATCCCTCACCCCTATTTCAAGCATGAATGATCGATTGAAAGCATGGGAAGAGGTGGGAGGGAAACCAATGAAATTTATCCATATGGATATCGCCCATGAATATCAACGACTCTTAGACCTGATCCTTGCAGAAAAGCCAAAAGCAATTGTTCATTTTGCTGAACAACGTGCAGCTCCTTACTCGATGAAAACAAGCGCTACAAAGCGTTATACAGTTGACAACAATGTCAATGGAACTCATAACCTTCTCGCGGCAATTGTTGAAAGTTGCCTAGATATTCATGTGGTTCACCTTGGGACAATGGGAGTTTATGGCTATGGATCACATCGTGGAGCAACGATTCCTGAAGGATATTTAAAAGTAGAAGTACCTCAACCAGATGGAAGTCGTTTCGAAGAAGAAATTCTTCATCCAGCAAGTCCTGGAAGTGTTTATCACATGACTAAAACTCTTGATCAACTACTTTTCTTGTACTACAACAAAAACGATCTAGTACGTATAACTGACCTTCATCAAGGAATTGTATGGGGTACAAATACTGATGCAACCAATAAAGACCTACGACTCTCAAATCGATTTGATTACGATGGTGACTATGGAACTGTTCTTAATCGTTTCCTCATGCAGGCTGCAATTGGATACCCATTAACTGTTCATGGAACTGGTGGTCAAACAAGAGCCTTCATACATATTCGAGACTCAGTAAGGTGTGTTCAACTGGCTTTAGAAAATCCACCAAAGAAAGGTGAGAGAGTCAAAATTTTCAACCAAATGACAGAAAGCCATCAAGTAGGAGAACTTGCCCAAAAAGTTGCTGCCTTAACAGGGGCCAAAGTCAATTATTTACCTAACCCTCGCAATGAAGCTGTTGAAAACGATCTCATCGTAGATAACAAATGCTTTATAGAACTAGGACTAAAGCCAACAACACTAGATGATGGTCTGTTAGAAGAAGTGGTAGATGTGGCTCGTAGATGGTCTGACCGCTGCGACCGCAATCGAATTCCATGTATATCGGCATGGACAACCACACAAGCACAAGCCATCAAAAAGGGTTCCTAAGCATCCCTATCTCATTCCATTAACCCAGTGAAGATTGCTTTTTTCACCGAAACTTTCCTCCCCAAGGTGGATGGAATTGTTACTCGTCTAACCAAAACAATTCAAAACCTTATTGAATTAAACGATGAGGTCCTTCTGTTCTGTCCCGAAGGTGGACCTGAGCATTACATGGGAGCGAAGGTTATTGGTGTACCAGCAATGCCCTTACCGCTATATCCAGAACTCAAACTTGCCTTACCTAGGCCTGCTGTGTCAGAAGCATTAGAAGAATTCCAACCGGATTTGGTGCACGTTGTCAATCCTGCTGTTCTAGGCCTTGGAGGCATCTGGCTTGCAAAAACCAATGGAATTCCACTGGTAGCCAGTTACCACACACATCTACCTAAATACCTTGAGCATTACGGAATGGGGATGCTTGAACCTTTGCTTTGGGAAATGCTAAAAGCAGCACACAACCAAGCACAACTAAATCTGTGCACATCGACTGCAATGGTTAAAGAATTGCATGAAAAAGGAATACAACACACAGCTCTATGGCAACGAGGGGTTGACACAGAAACATTTAGACCTGAGTTACGCAAAGAATCTATGCGTAAACAACTGTTGGGAAAATATGATGATCAAGGTTCTCTACTCATATACGTAGGACGACTTTCTGCAGAAAAACAAATTGAAAGAATCAAACCTGTTCTGGAAGCACTTCCTGAATCGAGACTTGCTCTAGTAGGGGATGGGCCATACCGACAACAACTAGAAAAAATCTTTGAAAATACTGCTACAACTTTCGTTGGATATTTAAGCGGCGAAGAACTTGCCAGTGCTTATGCATGCGGTGATGCCTTCCTCTTCCCGTCTAGCACAGAAACCCTAGGATTAGTACTCTTAGAAGCGATGGCAGCAGGCTGCCCAGTCGTTGGAGCAAATAAAGGTGGCATACCAGACATCATTACGGATGGTGTAAACGGATGTCTTTACG
Organism: Prochlorococcus sp. AG-363-L02; assembly: GCA_003280185.1. The sequence continues at coordinate 3,670 of QCFP01000001.1, read as the reverse complement.
ATCCAGATGGAATGGATGGTGGCTCAAAAAGTTTGATTCATGCCACCCAGAGACTTCTTTCAAACGATCTTGATCGACAAACAATGCGTAATGCCGCTCGTCAAGAAGCAGAGCGATGGGGTTGGAAAGGGGCGACAAAACAACTACAAAGTTATTACAAACAAATTATTGAGACACCTTCTATAACTATTGCTGCTTAGCTGTCTGCTAAAGATACTGACCCTAGATTTTCCTTACGAATTCTCTCCCAAACCTTCAGGACTTTTCTTGCAATAGGCAATGCATGTACCGAACCTCCGCCAGGAGTATTTTGTGCAAAAGCAACAACTACAATCTCTGGTGATTGGTAAGGAGCAAAACACACAAACCATGCATGATCATGCCCTCCAGAACTATCCTCAGCAGTGCCAGTCTTGCCAGCGACAATTGGGAAATCAGCCATATACATTGCTGCACCAGTACCTGACTGAACAACTTTTCTAAGTCCTCGTCTAATTGTGTTCAAAGTAGATGGTCTAATATCTACTTTGCTGCGGTATTTATAAGACATCCAATCTTTTCCTCCATCTACTAGATGTGGAGTAATCAAATAACCGCCGTTTGCAAAAACTGCATAAGCTCTTGCTAATTGAAGGGGCGTTACCTGAACCACTGCTTGACCTATAGCTGCGCTTGCCATGTCTTCAGGAATCCATGGTGTCATCCCTGGATTAGCCCATCCTCTACCGTCTTTGGCCCAGTCCTCATGCCCCACTAAACCGGGACTTTCTTCATAACTCAATTCAATACCTGTCAAAACATTAAAACCAAGTTTTCTCGCCGCTTGATAATGCTCTTTAGAACCGACTCCAACTCCAACTTGATAGAAAAAAGTATTGCTTGAAAAACTTAAGGCGTCTTCATATCCAATATTGCCAAAACCAATGCCATTGTGATCAGGAAAACAATGGCTTCCGTAAGTTATACAACTAGTAGTTTCCAAAAGAACATCTGGAGGAAATTTCTTACTTTCCATTCCAGCCATTGCAGTAACAACCTTCCATGTACTACCAGGGTCATATGCATTTAAAGCTCTGCTAAATAAAGGTTTTGCAGAAGAAAAAAATAATCGGTCATACTCCTTTTGAGTGGTAAAAAACTTGGAAAAAAAATTTGGATCAAAAGACGGCCTACTAGCCATGGCTCTAACAGCTCCATCTCTAGGATCAAGAACAACAATTGCCCCTGCAGACTTAGCAGAAAGTGCTTGTTCCGCAGCCCTTTGTAAATCCAAATCAAGTGTAAGAACTAAATCTTTTCCAGCTATTGCTTCTTTTTCTCCTAAATTTCTTTGTACCACTCCCATTGCATCTACTTCAAGCATCTGACCACCCCATTCGCCACGTAAATGACTCTCAAATGCAGCTTCTAAACCCTTTCTTCCAATACGATCTCGAATTCTGTATCCCTTTGATGATAAGAACTTATATTCATCTTGAGTAATTAATTGTGTATAACCTAAAGCATGTGCAGCTAAAAACTTATTGGGGTAATAACGAAGGACATCAACATCAACCTGTGCTCCTTTAAAATTACTTTCATTCTCTCGAAAACTAAGAACCTGTTTAGGCTTTAAATTCACTGCTAAAGTCATCCGATACGAACTACTAGGAGTAAAATTCTTAAATCGCTTATCCAGTTTATTTTTAGGTAGATCTAAAAGACTAGACAACCGATCTCGAAGTGCAGGCCAATCCTTCTTTTCAATTAATCTTGGCTGAAGATAAAGATTATAAATTAATTTATTAGTCGCCAAAATCCTACCCCTTCGATCCAAAAGGCGTCCACGTATAGGCGAACGAGCTACTAATCGAATACGATTTTGCTTAGAAAGATCTCTATACCTCGAGCCTTCTAAAACCTGCAACCAAAAAAGACGCCCAACTATGACCCCAAAAAAAATAAATATGCAAGAAATAAATACTGCAGGTTGAAAGCCAGTCCCAACTAAGCGGCGACTACTCCTAATCACGAAGGGACGTTGAGCCATAACTTTTCCCTTCTCTAAGAATTTATAGATGATTCAAAAGTATTATCTGCTAAGTGATTTTCAAGTTCTTCAAGCCTAGATTCAATACGACTCAGCAATTTCACCAACTCCTCCTCATCTGCAATCTCATTAGATGTGGCAATTGAATCTTCAACCCCTACATTTACGGACATTACAGGGTTACCCAGACCTGGACTAACACTATCCAGCTTCTCACGTAAGTCTTTAGCTGCACTCTCTCCCTCTTTTTTCAAATCATCTAAAGGAGCCTTGGATTCATTAATAACCTCCAAACACCTCTTAACCCCTCCCTGACGAACCCTTTCAAACATCGCCAAACCTACTGGAAGAACATCTTGCATAAATGCAAGTCGTATCCGATCAATTTTTTCATCAGCCATGCATACTTAAAAAACTAACGAACTACAGTCTGCTCGGAAGGAGAGAAAAATGTTGGACAAGAAAAATTAGACACCCCAATGGACCATCCTGTAAAGCCCGAAAGTAGCACTAAGGCAATCATGGGTCCTATGGCCTGATGGGTGGCATCTAAAGCAAACCACTCCTTCCAAGAACGCCAAAACCTTTCTCTTTGCAAACGCTTTCTATCCTTTAGTTCAGCGTGAAAACGTCTTCTAAAAGCTTTCTCTACCCAACGCTCAAAAGCACGCTTTTTAGTCACGGCCATTTTGCGTTCCACCTCTAAAAGTTGACCTGCTGTGAGTTCAGGATGAAATGTGCCTATCAACTCAAGACTTTTTAAAAACATCTCAACTGCTGCATCCTTGAGAGCAATTTGTTCTTGATCCAAAAGAGACCAGTCAATTTCAGGGTAAAAACGTGCTCTATTCAAATTAATTTGATCTTCACCTAACTGTCCAGGCTCCCTAAGCCACCGATCAGTATTGCTATCAAAGCGACGCCAATAAAGAAAAGGGTTGATGAAGACTGTCTTCCCTGCAATCAAAATACTGTCTTGCTGCAAACGTCGTTGAAGCTGGGGATCAGCTTGTGGTGCGGCAGTCAAAATGCTCATAGCCAGTAAACCAAGATATCTATTTCAAGGGCAAGGCACCAGTACCTGGCAATTCTTAGTATGCATCTCTAAACGTAAATCAAAAGTCGTGAAATAATCAACAATTTCAAAATCAAAGCTAGTAAAAGCGATAATTAAATAAAAGGAAGGAAATTCAACATGGAATCAGGAATTCAAATTGATCAGTTGAAATGCCCAAAATGTCAGTCTGGTTTAATCTACCAACTAAAAAGTAGGTCAAAGATACAATGCATTAGTTGCCTTAAAGTTTTTCAACAATCTAACAACTTCTATGATTTTATACATGAGAATAGCTTGAATGAAAAATCATTAAAAGAAATCAGATTTTGGGAAGAGCTTATTAAAAAAGAAAGGAATAAAAGTCATAATAATATAACCAATATGAACCTTAGGCTAAAAGGTTATTTAGAAAATATTTCTGGTTCAGTACTAGAAATTGGATTTGGTGCAGGTGCTGATCTTAAGTTATTTAGTCAGAATATTAATATCACAAAACTAATAGGAGTCGATTTAATCTCTAACGGAAGTTCAGTTGCGGAAAGCTTTAAAAATCGAAATGATGTTTTGATTATTAGAGCAGACAC